>DOEZ01000741.1 GCA_003532715.1 Planctomycetaceae bacterium | reverse complement strand
AGGGCGCCGACATCGTCATGGTCAAACCGGCCTTGGCCTATCTCGACGTCATTCGCATGGTCCGCGACCGCTGGCCCGAGGTCCCCCTGGCGGCCTATAACGTGTCGGGCGAGTTCAGCATGGTCAAAGCGGCCGCCGAAAGGGGGTGGCTCGACGAAGAGAGCGTCGCACTCGAATCGCTCACGGCGATCCGCCGAGCCGGGGCGGACTTCATCCTGACCTATTGGGCTCGCGATGTGGCGAAGTGGGCAGACCGGGGGGCATAGAATATCCCCGTTTGTGAACAATCACTGGTTCCGCTACACGAAGGGGGTGGTAATTCGGGCCGAAACGTCGTATACTTCCATTGGAAGGCGCGAGGTCCGCCTGATTAGGTTTCTTTTCGTATCCGCGACATCGAGAGGCCCGCGCCGCTCGTTGCCCTTTTCCAATTTTCGCGACCAACAGGGCACGGTCTCGTTCGTGCCTTGTCTTCGATACTTTCGGTACCCGGCTCGGGACGCCGACGCCCAGCGCGCCCCGCGCCGACGTCCGTGTTAGTGCATTTGTGGGAGGCCGAACCATGAAGAATCAGGCCCGCGAAGAACCCCAGGTAGTTCTGGCTGCCGAGAAGCAGATGCGAGCCCATGCTCGCCTGGCTGAAATCACCGAACGGCTGTCGCGTCACGACGAGCCGCGATCGTCCGCGACGCGGTATGGTCCCTTCCTGACCGTGTCGCGCGAGAAAGGGGCGGGTGGCGCCGCGATTGCCGAAATCGTCGCCCAGAAGCTTGGCTGGGAGTTGCTTGGCCGAAGCCTGCTCGACCGGGTCGCCGAGCGATACTGCCTTTCGCGTCCCATGCTCGACGTGGTCGATGAGACCAAGACGACGTGGGCGCACGATCTGTTCAGTACGTGGATCGATTCTCGCGTGATCTCCCACGAGAAGTACATCACGCACATCCGGCAGGTGATTCGCGCCGCCGCGCAGTGCGGACGCGTCGTGTTCGTCGGGCGAGGCGCCCAGTTCTTTCTGCCCACCAGGGCCGGCCTGGCGGTGCGCATCGTCGCGCCCGAAGCGTACCGAATAGCCCAGATTGCGTATCAGAAGAACATCGACGAAAAGCAGGCGGCTCGACTCATCAAGGAAGCCGATGAAGGTCGCCGGCATTTTGTCGCCCGCTACTTCCGTCGCAATATCGAAGATCCACATTTGTACGATCTGGTGATCAACGTGGCCAACCACGGTCCCGCCGCCGCCGCCAACATGATCGTTATGCTTTGCACCGAACTGGAGTCACGACAGGAATAAACTCAAGAAGCCCTTGCCGTCCATGGTTCGACTAGCTCCATGGCCGCCCCAGGCTAAGCGAGGCGGGCACGGCCGATCGCTGCCGCGATCCACTACTTTCATGGAGAGTTCGCGATGACGAAGATGGCGACCGTACACGCCCAGCAGATGTGGGAATACATGAGCATTACTCGGAAGACCGAGGATTTTCTGGTCAACGAGCTGAACGAGGCCGGCAAACTGGGCTGGGAACTGGTCAATGTGTCCCACCATAAGGACCTGAAGAGCGTGGGAGGAACCTATTGTTGGACGGCCGTTCTCAAACGCCCGCTGATTCCTCAACTCCAGCCGAAGCCTTCCGATCTCGGCGCTATCGTGACGGTCGGAAGCGAGTCTTTCCCTTCGATCGAACATCCGACGTCGGAGGAAGACGCGAGCATCTTTGAGATACGGCGCGACGAGCCCGAGGAGTAGCTCGGGACGAACACAGCCGAGGGCGAAGACAGGCGAGGGCGAAGACAGGCGAGGGCGAAGACAGGCGAGGGCGAAGACAGGCGAGGGTGGGTACAGGCTAGGGCGAACACAGCCGAGGGCGGCTATGCTACATGTGGAGTTCGACGACGTCCTGGTCGTGTAGCACATAATCGCCCTTGACGACCGTGCCGTCATGCACGGCCGTGCCCCAAACCCGTGCGTGTCGGAGCCCCTTCACATAGTCCTTGTGAATCTGCCCGGCTAGATCCAGAAGCGTCAACCCGCGGCGAAGCGTGAATGGGCGTTCCATATCAGGTTCCTTCGCCGAGGGAAGCTTCGTGTAGACGCGGACCACGTCCATTCGGCGGTAGATCTCCGATCGCAACGCCTCCAAGCCCGTTCCCTTCTCGGCGGAGATGACATACTCGGGCAACTCGAACATCACGAGTTCGTGTAGCAGGTCGAGTCGCGCGGGCGCGTCGGGCAGGTCGATCTTATTCGGCAGCAGCAGGGTCTGCGTGTACGACAATCCGACGTCCTCTTCATCGAGGCAGGAACTCGGACCCAACCGCGTCTTCGTGCCGTTGAGCTTGTCGAGCACGTCTTGGCATTGCTCGATTCCCTCGTCGGCGCCCAAGTCGACCAACAGCAACGCCAGATCGGCCGCCCGAATCAGCCCGTAGATGTAGGACTCGATGAAGTCGGACGTGATTGGGGGCGTGTCGATGAGCTGAACCGTTACGTCCTCCCAGGGCATCATGCCGGGCATGGGAGCGTGGGTCGTGAAGGGATAGGCCCCCACCTCCGGCGTGGCGTGGGTGAGACTCCGCAGGAGTTGACTCTTGCCCGAGTTCGGCCCCCCCAGCATAATCGCCGTGCCGGCTCCTTGGCGTGGAATGCGTACGCCGCGGGTCTTCTTGCCGCTTGCCTTCTCGGAAACGATATCCCGTTTGAGCTTGGCGATCTTCGACTTCAACGAAGCCTGAAGATGATCGGTTCCCTTGTGCTTGGGGATCTCCTGGAGCATTACCTGGAGACACTGCAACTCTTCCTCGGGGGTCGTCGCCCGACGGTATTCTTCCTCGGCCTTGAGATATTGCGCGGTCAGATTCGCTGGCATGGAGTCAGAGTTTCCGTCCGGTTGCTTGTCGCTGGGTAATCGCAACGATGGCGAAGAACAGCTTGATTCTACCTAAACTGGGTCAGCCGGACCAGACAGGGGGCCGGTTTCCCGGCTCGACATCTGGTAGTTTTGGTCGAGCCGCACACGAAAAAAGCCCCCGCGTGTCGACCCGTCGGATCGTCGCGCGGAGGCTTGGAAGAAGATCGCCCGTCCGAGGCGGCGAGAACTACTTCGAGGATCGCCAGCCGGTCGAATCGGCCGGTCCAGTGGTCTTCATTTGAGCCGGCTCCAGATAGCCGGTGGTTGTGTACGCGACCTGGCGGATGGGTCGCGCGGCGGTTCGCCCGTCCAGTTGCAGTTCCTGAGGCTTCGTGAACGATTTCGGCTCGACCTCGGGGCTTGGCACGGGCGCCGGCTGAACGACGTCGTCTTGCTTCTGGACTTCGTGTCCCCGCGCCGGGGCGATCGTGCCGTTGCCATAGTAGGTCGTGTTCGTCGAACCTTGCGAACCTCCGAACGTCATCGGCGGCGATCCGGTGGCGCCGGCGTCGGGTGTNNGTCGGGTGTCGGCTGAAGCGTGGATCCCGAACCGACGGGTGCGCTGACGCCTCCACAGGCCGCGCCGCAGCCGCTGGTCGTTCCGCTGTAGGAGACGCCGCCGCAGGACGTCGTGCAGGGAGTCGTGCAGGATGTCGTGCAGGGATTCGACCACACCGCGCGGTAGGTCGTGTAAGGAATCAACTGAGCGCTGCGTTGGTAGACGGTCACGGGCCGATAGGTTGTCACCGGGCATCCCGTGCAAGGATCGCAGGAGGAAATGGCCTGGCAGGTCGTTACGGGAACCGTGCGGCAAACCGTGCGATAAGAGGTTTGGGGAACATAGGAGCACGTTTGCGTCGCGCACGGGTTGCACACTGGCGCGACGGGCGCGTAGGCCGGGCTGTAAACCGGTGCGTACGTTGTCGCGGAACCCGTTTCGCGGCACCAGTTCCACGGCATCAAACGATCGAGGAATTCACATGCATTGCCCGGCGTCGGCACGGCGAGCAGCAAGGCCACGACGCACGCAACCGGCAGGACGCGAGCTATCAAGCGACACATCTTGTTTTGACTCCACGTTACGAGGACGGACGGTTTCCATCATCAGACCAACATCGCGCCGGGCTGTCAAGCATCGAAACCGCCACGAATCACACCGGTCCTCCGTGCCGCCAAAAAAACTCCCTCTTTCCGCTTCTACGGATTGCACCGACTTTTTGGTTCATGCCGATTTCGGTGAGTTTCATCGCGGAAGCAGACTCCGTGTTTCCAAAAATAGACTACAAACCAAAATGGGGCGGGCGAAAAATCGAAAAACTTTGCCCGAAACGCCCATCTTGTGAAGGGCGGCCGTGCGGTCGCGAGGTTTGAAACAAAAAAACGTCCCTTATTCGCCCGAATTATTGACGAGCCGACACCAACCCGAAACGCAAGCGA
>DOEZ01000313.1 GCA_003532715.1 Planctomycetaceae bacterium | reverse complement strand
ATCGGGCGCCTTTTCGAGCAACGGGTACTGTCGCGACATGGGCTTGCCGGTCGGGCCGATAATAGGCCACACAACCGGCTTGCTGACCGAGAGCGTCAGATACTCGGCAAACGGCTTGCCGTCGATCTCGATGACTACCTTCGAGCCGTCGTCCGATTTGACGGCCGTTACTTCGGCCGAGGCGACCGAGACGCCACCCAAAAGAGCAACAAGGGCCATGAGCACCAACGAGAACCGGGCCATTTGCATCGACATGGGGCAATTCCTTTCCGACAGGGTTCTTTCAAGGCTTGAAGGTTTTGAGGGGGGGCCAACGTCGGCCGGACGGCTCGATCTTGGCGCGGGGCGGGTCGCTTCACTACCCCCGTCATTTTAGCCCCGGCATTCGGGCAACGCAACGGACCCGGCCGGACGGAATGGCCTNNGGTGGGGCGATTGCAGCGAGTGTTTCGATGGAATTCATGCTCTTTCGGCAAGGATCGCTGCAATCGCCCCACCGTACCCGTCTGCGACCCAGCTTCGTTATCGCCCCGGTGATCCGGGCGAGATAGAATGAGACTGAGGCTGTTTGGGCTACTTTCCCAGGTGATTGGCGCGATGAATCCAAGAGCCACCCGTGTTTCCGCCCCTTTGCCGAATCGGTTTTGGGGCATATTAATCCTATCCGCCGCCGTTTGCCTGTTCGGACTGCCCGGTGCGGCGGCGGCGTCGGCGGCCGACGGCGACGGCGACGGTTGGTACACGGCCAAGAAGAACCAGCGCGTGACGTTGACGCTCGTTGGGCTGACGGCGAACAGGCCGGGCCGCTATCACGTCGCGATCGAAGGCGTGCGGTTTCCCCACTCCGAGGCGGAATTGCTCGGCGTCGTCGCCGCCCAAGGCGAAACGACCCATCGGCTCGATCAGGCAGTCGCCCGGCGCGCGGTCGGCACGTGGATGGAACAACACGCGGATCGCCGCCTCGCGTGGCAAACCAAGTTGACGCTGACGCGAACCGGCGGCTCGAGCGCCGATGAGACGATCACGTGGAGTAATCGGGCCGAGGATCACGGCGTCACCGTCGCCCTGTCGGCCGACGAGCGCGTGCGGCTTGGTTTTCGCGTGACGGTCGAGTTGTTTCGCGATCCCGATCCGAAGAACCGCCATGGCGATACCGACCGCGACGGGATTCTCGACGGCGAAGAAGCGTCTTACGCCCGCAGGGGCCTGGGGCTCGGCGACCCCGGGCGGCCCGACTTGATTCTCGTGGTCGGTCACACTCACGACGAGTGGCGAATGACCGAATTAACCAAGACGCTGCTTCGGACTTGCTTTCATCAGCGCGGCATCCGTCTGCATCTGGCCACGAACGACGACGAAAGTCTCGGACTGTGCCGACCCGGGCTGATGACGCTCGACGGCGCGGCGTTACAGGTCGATCATGCGTTGAGCCTGAAGGAAGCCCGGCGAATGCGCGACGCGACGTTCGAGAAGCCGTTGGCCTCGCACGGCCACCTGGTGGTTCTTTCATCGCGAGTGTCGCCCAATTCGTCGACCGGTTGGGGCTGGGCCGAATTGCCCGGCGCGGTGCTGGTCGTCCGTTCGCATCTTCCGATGCTGGGGCCCGACTTCCATCAATACCAGGCCAAGACGATCTTGCACGAGTTGGGACACAACCTGGGCCTGTGCCACCCGGAGGAAAGCGGCGAGAAGTGCATCTCGGGCGCGATCCCCAAGTCGGAACGCGACCCGGGCAAGACGGTCATGGGCACGCCGCGCGCGGATCGGGGCGACCCCATGGCCGTGCTGAAAAACGCATGGGCCCGCCCGCTGGACTTTTCGCCGACGCAATGGAAGAACGTTCGACTTGATTGGGTTCGCGAGGAGAATCGGCCGCGAAAAGCCTGGAGGTGAACCGCGGCGAGGCGTGAAGAAAGTCGCCTTTCGCTCCGCGAAAGTAGCGTTTTGGAGTTGATAGGCGACCGGGCAATGCCGAGCAGGGCAATTCGTTGCGATAATCCGTCGGCGTGGTGCCGCTGACATCGCGTCGCGCTGCTTTCGCGGAGCGAAAGGCGACTATTGGCCCGGTTGCTCTTGCATTGACAAGCGGTTGGTTCCGGGCTTACAATATGTGCGTTCTGGACGATCGGCCGGTCGCCTTTTTTCTTTTCGCGAGGGACCTGAATGAGCCGTTGCGGAAGCAATCTGTTGCGATGGTGTGTCATCGCGGGTTTTGGCGGTTTCGGCGTCTGGCAACTGGTCGGCGCGGGACATTTCGTCATCGCGCGATGGAACGGCGATTGGCTTGATGCGTTCGTCCGATGCGTCTTTCCGGTGGCCCTGGCGAGCCTTTCCTTTGCTGTCGCCGTTACCTGCCTGCGTCGTCAATACGGGGAACTTCTTTCGATTGTGGGCGCGCTGGGCGGACTCGCCGTGTTCCTTGTGCTTGTGTCGCTGCCGAGCCTGTTGGGGCTCCATGAGTTCATGTGGCGACAAGTAGACGAGAACCGCATGCTCGTCTTTGTCGCCTTGCCGGTCTCCCTCATCTTCATCTTTGGGCCAATCTATGCGGCCGGCGCGTTCTTGCGTTTCTGCGAGTGCTTATGGCATCGCTGTTCGCCCAAACGCCATCCGGAATAACGCTCTGTGGAACCGTCTTTCCGCGCAAGACGAAAAAGAGCGGACCGCCTCCAGTAGGTCTTTTCCGCCGGAAGGAACCTGGTCCAGGAACAACCTCTCTTCCCGAGCAATCCGTCTTCCAGGAAGGGACCGGTCATAATTCAAGCGTCAACACTCGCTCAAGGTCCCGCTCGGCGAGCGGGACCTACTATGGCGTCCGGGCTAGCGGTGGCCGAAGATACCGGTGGCGTACCAGATGCCGTTGCTGCCGCGGCGCATGTCGTAGCCGTAGCAGCTTTGTCGTGAACGCACGGCGCTCCAGTGGCCCGACGACTGACGCCAGCAGCGAACGCATTCGATCGCCGCTCGCAACAAGCCTTCGCCCGGCCAACTCTCGGCGCACACCTCGGTGGCCGTCATGCCGCCGCGCAGCCTCGCGCGGATCCGCTGGAAGCGGCCATCCCAGTTGTGATGCCCCTGCAGCCGAATCCTCGCCTGATACACGCTGTGGCTCTCGGCCTCCTCGGCCAATTCGGGGCGAAGCTCGCCGTCGGTGCTCGCGGGCCGCTCGGGATGAATCCGAACCGCGTAAATCAACGTCCGCTGGGTCAACGTTCCCGGCGGAAGGTCCAGGATCACAAGCATTTTCGCGACGTCGTATGGTTGTCCGCCGAGCATCGGAAAACAACTCACGACCTTGCCGTAGTATTGCGCGTCGTTGTGGGCGTAATCGACTATTGCCATCCCTCGCTGCCCGCACATCTCGACGAAAGCGGGCTGCTCGATGAGTTTGACCTCTTCGCCATCCTGGCGGATCGAGGCGTCGATCGGCACGCGGACGCGGACCCAATCGGCCAGCTTCGCGCGAACCTCGGCATTGTCGAGGACGTCGTCGCGGAGGCAGTCGAATTGGGCATCGCCATCGGCCGAATCGAAGACGACCAGGAGCATTTTGCATTCCCGCTTGGCCTTGGCGGCCGCCTTGCCGTAGTCAACGAGCCAACTCAAAGGCGGGCCTGCCTTGTGGCAAGTTTCGAGAGCGCGGCATCGCGCGGCGAACATTCGTTGACGCTCGGCTCGCGTGGCCGACGGCAGATCGAGCAAGACGTTCAGGTTGTCGGCCGACAGATCCTCTTTGGCGCGAACCGGCAGGGTCGAAACGACCATCCCGTGGTAGTCGGCGTCTGGGTTCGTGAAATCGAGAACGGCCACGCCCGGTTTCCGATCCAAACCCGCGAACGCTTCGTGCTCGAGAAGAACGACATCTTGGCCGCCGCTGCGGACGGTTGAATCGACGGGCAGTCGCACGCGAACATAGTGGGCCAGCTTTTCGCGCGGGCCGTCGGCGCCGAGCACGTCGGAAATCAGGTAACGGTTCAGTGCTTCCTGTTCGGGCTCTTGGAAGAGGACGAACATCATTCGGTTTTCGGCCCGGGCGACCGAAATCGCCTCGGCATAGTCGGTACGCCAGTTTTCCGACTCGCCCCGCGCCGCGTGCCAAGGAATTAGCGTGAAAAACCCAAACAACACCGATGCAATGGCCAAGGTGCTTAACGCGCGCATCTACACTCTCCTCGTTCGAGTCGGATTGATGGACCCCTTCGAAACGTCGTGAGGCTCGGCCACGGATCGCGCCGGGCAATGCGATTGCCGGCGATCGGGGCAAGCAACTGGCCATCCGTGAAAAAGCGCCGACCGAGGTTCCGGACTCAGTCGGAATACTTGACGTGTTCAAGTCGGACTGGCTGCGTGAGGGCGGACTTAGAGCCACGGCCGGTCCGGGCTATCTTGCGAGTTATACTCCTTGTAGCTGTACTCAAGTAGCCAAAAGTGGCTATCCCGAACACGGGTCGTGGGCTATCTTTGCGAAAGGAACGCGACACCAACTGCCTTGTCGCGTCAGCCCTGATTTGCTCCTCCGCCTGTTTAGGCGGAATTCGTTGAACGGGAGCCCAAAAACGCGGTTGGCAAAAACAGATTTAACGGGTAGGCTAGGGAAAATCAACCGGTCGCGCCGAGTTTTTCGGTTAAATAGCTTTTTTGCACGCAGGAACCACTCGATCGGGCGGAGTGCTTCCGTTTCAGGTGTGGTCACCGTTCCCCCTACTCGAAGAAGGACCGCTGCAATGAGAATGACGGATCTTCATTTCGCGATCTCGCGATGTTTGGCCCTAAGTACTTGCCTTCTGGCACTTTGCTGCTGTGCGAGTCTCCAGGCCGAGCAGACAAGCTCGGCCGAATCGGACGTTGTATCCGCTACAGAGGGGTTTACTCCTCTGACGCAGTCGCACCTGAGGGAGGCGGCTGGCGAGGTCCAAGCGGCGGCTCGTCAGCTTGATTTGCGGCTGACGCAAGACGGCGAGAACGGCGCGGTTTGGCGGAAGTACGTCGGCTTGGAAGAGTTGCTCGCCGAAATGGGTCGCGAGACCGGGCCGGACCTGGAGAAGATCGACACGATCTACACTCGATTGAACCGCGATTATCGGGGGCTGGAACTCGTTTGGTTCGTCGATCTTCGGATGACGTTGCGACGGTACCTGAACGTGGCCCGCGCGATCGACAATCCGAACATCGAGACGGCGTATAAGAACCTGGTCGAAAAAACCCTGCCTGAAACAATGGCGGCGTTCAAGGCCGATCCCACCCCGGCGACCGCCGGACAGATCGGCACGGTTCTGGGATGGCTGACCGATTTTCGACAAGCGGAGCAACTGGTTGCCCGTAGCCGGGCCGAATTCCTGAAACCAAACCTCTTCATCGAGGTTTCAAACGGTTTTCTCGCCTCGGGCATGGGGGGACCCGTCGACGAAACGACCGACATCGCCGACTGCATTCTCGGCACGACGATCCGCGGGACGGGACACACGCGAGGTCTGCTCGCGATCGACACGGTTCCCGACGATCAAAAGGCCGTTCTCGAGGCAAGGCTTTCGGCGACGACCGAATCGGACAACGTGGGTTACCACGGCCCGGTTCAGGTTTATACCAAGGGAACGACGACGTTCGAGGGCCGCAAGCAGTTCACGATCACGCCAGATGGCATCGAGGATTCGCCCGCCAGGTCCGACGCCAACACGTCGACCACGATCAACTGCATCCGTTCACGGCGGGGGAGCAAGATGATCGAGAAGGCGGCATGGGAACGAGCCTATAAGCAGAAATGCCTGGCCGAGGCGATCGCCAATCAGCGCGCCGAATGCCGCATCAATGAACGCATGGACTCCCAGGCGGAGGAATTTGTCAGCGAGGGGAACGAACGTTATCGCAATCGATTGCGGGGCCCCTTGTCCGATCGGAAGATCTTCCCCGAGGAACTCATCTTCAGCACGACGGCCGAGAAACTGAACGTCCGCGCTTTGCGAGCGGCTTACGATCAACTGGCTGCCGCGACGCCGCCGCCCGCGTTGGCCGGTCCGGCCGACATCGCCGCCCGGATCCATGAGTCGATGATCAACAACTCGGCCGCCACGCTGTTGGCCGGGCGCGAGGTGACCGAGGAGGAATTTCTGAAGACGGTCGAGGACATTTTGGGCGAGGTGCCCGAAAACCTCCAGCCCGACGATGAGAAGCCCACCTGGGCGATTCAATTCGCCCCGCGCGATGCGTTCGTGGTGACGTTCCGCGACGGCGGTTTCACCGTTTTGTTGCAGGCAACCGGATACAAGCAAGCCGGCAAGAGCTATCCGGGCATGAATGTGTCGGCGGCCTACAAGATCGAGCGGACCGACAAGGGTTTCGTGGCGGTCCGCCAGGGGGATCTGGAGGTCTTTCCGCCCGGTTTTGTCAAGGGCGAGCGTCAGTTGTCGGGAGGCGAGCAGACGATCCGCACCATGCTCGAAAAACGTTTCGCCAAGGTTTTTGACGAGAAGATCGTGCCGCGCGGCTATCTGGAACTCAAAGAGGGCCGCTGGGAGAAGATCGGTCGAGTGCCCCTGGCCGAGTGGAACACGAACGGCGGTTGGATGACGCTCGCGTGGAAAATGGACGAGAAGACCGACTGAGCCGTGCCGTCACGCGGGGGCGGCCGACGACCGCCCCGGCGAAATAGGATCGCAACTCAAGGCGTGTTGGCGTCGCTTCGTGGCGGGTCTTCCCATGAGGAACTCTTCGAAGGCGGCGCGATTGCGGTGGTCGTAACGGTTTTCCCGATACCGAGCGAAGAAATGCGGCCTTTTTTCAACGCCTCGGGTTGAAAAAAGTCCCCATGTTGCCCAAATGCGTGCTAAGTTTGCCTAGCGAGGCATTGTGTATTGCGCGGTGCGCGCCATCAAGGAAGCATGAGCATCGCTGGTCCGATCGCGTCTGTTCGCATGGGACCAACGTGTAGGGTCTTTTCGGAGCTTTGCCCGAAGAGGCGTCGTCGCGAGCCTGGGAGCTAGGCCATGAGGCAATTCGGAATCGGAAGCCGAATCGCAATGATCGTGGCGTTGCTCTGCGCCTTCTGCGGCTGCACGCCGCTTCGCTCGAGCGGCATCGATCCGACCGGTCAACGGATCTTTGCCGAGCCGCCGCCCTACGAACCGAGTTTCCTTGCCCAGCCGGTTGTCCAGCCATCCGTCCAACCCATTGTTCAGCCGATTGCTCAGCCGGTTGTTCAGCCCGTTGGCACGATGGTCGGCCCACCGTTCGCCCAGCAGCCCGGTCGGGACCTGCCTTGGGACAATGTCCAAATCTCGGTCACGCCGGCTCGTTGCGTCGCGCCGGTCGGAAGCCAGATTGTCTTAATCGCCGGGGTTTGCGGCCCCGACAACTACCTTCGGACCAACGAGCGCGTTGAATGGACCGTCATGGGCGGTGGTCCGGGGCATTTTGTCGACGTCGATCGCGGGGCCTGCGCCGACCTGTTCTTTTTGGACTTCACCTATCCGCGAATTGTCAGTCCCGATCAGGCCGTCACGAGCACTTCGCGCCGCGATCTTGTGATCCGGCGCAACGCGGCGCCGTTGGACGACGTGCGCGTGGCTCGAGGCCAGACCTGGGTGGCCGTCACGTCGCCGGTCGAGGGCGTGACCCACGTGACGGCCTTCGCGCCGAGCGTCTACAATTGGCAGCGGCAGCGGCAAACGGCCACGATCCACTGGGTCGACGCGCAGTGGAGTTTTCCGCCGCCGCGGATCGCGCCGGCGGGTGGACGACAGGTCTTCACCACCTCGGTGACGCGGCAGACCAACGGCTCGCCGCGGGTCGGCTGGATCGTTCGATACGAGATTACGGGCGGACTGGCGGCCGGCTTCGCGCCCGGCGGCGAGCGAGCGATCGACGTCACGACGAATGAGGCCGGACAGGCCGCGGTCGAGATTGCCCAGGTCGAGGCGGCGGCCGGCTCGAATCCGATCAGCATTCAGATCATCCGGCCAGGCGGCATCGACGGCGCGTGCGGCCAACCGTTGGTCGTCGGATCGGGTAGCACGACGGCGACGTGGAGCGCCCCGGGCTTGACCATTCGCAAGACCGGCCCGACGGTCGGCTCGGTCGGAGCGACGTTGAGCTATCAGACGACCGTCACCAACTCGGGCGACGTTCCGGCCGATGGAGTCACGGTGCTCGACGAAGTTCCTTCGGGCTTCGAGCTGGTGCGAACCAATCCCCAGGCGACGCAGTCGGGCAACCAACTGCGATGGACCGTCGGCCGGCTCGACGCAAGGCAAACCCGCGTCTTCGAGGTCGATTTGCGGGCCACGCGGGCCGGGACGCTCACGACGTGCGCCGAAGCGACGGCGTCGGGCGGGCTGCGTGCCCGCGATTGCGTGACCACTCAGATCGGAACCCCCAGCCTGAAGCTCCAGATACTCGGCCCCACCGCGGCCAAGGTCGGCGATGAAATCACCTACGAAATCGTCATCGGCAACCAGGGGAATGTCGCGGCAACCGGTCTGTTGCTCAAGGACCGATTCGACGACGGGCTGGTCTTCTCCGGCGAAACCAGCCCGATCGAAAAGCCACTCGCCGACCTGCCGCCCGGACTGGCCCATCGCGTGAAAGTCACTTTTCGCGTGACTCGACCCGGCACACTGTCGCAAGAGGTCGAACTGACCGGCGACCAGGGGATTCGCGTCACGCAACGCGCATCGGTCGAGGCGGCGCCTGTCGCCATGCCGCCGGCCGGTCCGCCAGCCTCTCCGCCGGCCGCGTTGCCGGGCAGTTCCTCGGGGGCGACGCCGCTGCGAGGACAACCCAGAATCAAGGTCGAGAAGGTGGGCCCGACGACGGCCGACGTCGGACAGAAGGCACAATTCACGATTTTGGTCACCAACACGGGCGACATTCCGTTGACGAACATCGTGGTTGTTGATCGTTATGACCGAGAAATCGAGCCGGTCAGAGCCAGCAAGGGAAATACGGCCGAGAACAACAGTCTGACGTGGAATCTCCGGTCGCTTCCGATCGGCGCTGCGACGCGATACGACGTCGAGTGCATTTGCCGCAGTCCGGCGGCCGAAACGCGCAACCCCGTCCGAGTGACGACGGCCGAGGGCCTCGATCAGGAGGCAGTCGCACCGGTGCAGGTGAAGGCCGTTTCCACGGCGTTGCCCGATCAACCGCCGCGGCCGCAAGCTCCGACGCTGTCGATGGTGGTCTATGACTTGTCGGACCAGATCGACGTCGGCAAGTCGTTCAGTTACGAAATCGTCGTCGACAACAGCTCGAGCGTCGCCGCCGAAGACGTGTCGGTTGTCATGGATCTTCCGGAGGGCTTGGAGCCGGTCGACATCGGAACCAAGGGACCGGGCACGCTTCGCCACGAAATCGCGGGCCGAACGATCCGTTTCGAACCGGCGCGGGAGATGCGCGGCGGTGACCAGCTGCGGTACGAGGTGCGTGCCCGGGGCGTCGCGCCGGGCAGGCACACCGTCCGCGCGCGACTGACGTGCAAGGGAATGTCCACGGCGCTGACCGCCGAACAGGACACGGAGATACTCCGTTCACCGTAGCCGCCATCATGCCCCGATTCGCCGTGCTGCTGCACGATGGCCCTCGCGGGCCACACTGGGACCTGTTTCTCGAGACGGGCGCGTCGCTCGCCACGTGGGCGTTGGCGCGAGAGCCCGACACGCTCGGGCCGATCGACGCCGAGCGTCTCGCCGACCACCGCCTCGCGTATCTGGAACACGAAGGTCCCGTCTCGGGCGATCGGGGATTCGTGACGCGATGGGACGCAGGCACGTATCGGCTCATCGGACAGTCCGACCGCGAAACGGCTCTCGTGTTCGAGGGGAATCGCTTGAACGGTCATGCGACGCTGACTTGCGTGTCCGACGACATGCGGCAATGGCGTTTCGCGATGACGCCCGATCGGGCTCGGCCGGGTTGACCGTGCCGGCCGTACTTTGGTCTCGGAGAGAAAAGTGAAGAAGCTTCTGATAACGCTCTTAAAGCTTTCGATCTCGATCGCCATACTCGCCTACCTGGTGCATGAGGCGCGGAAAGGCGACGCGTTCACGGTGCTGCGCGACGAGCCGAAACGGTGGAACATGTTGGTCGTGGCCTGGGGCTTCTGCATGGCGGCCGTGCTGACGACCATTGTTCGATGGCATTTTCTGGTTCGGGCATTGGGCGTTCCGGCTCGGCTCTCGAACACGTTGCGGATCGGTTTTTTGGGCTACATGTTCAATCTGGCGCCGCTGGGCATTTTGGGCGGCGATGCCGTCAAGGCGCTCATGCTCGCACACGATTACGAGCATTCCCGGATTCAAGCAATCGCCTCGGTCGTGGTCGATCGGCTTATCGGGCTCTACATGGTGTTCGTGGTGGCGTCGGCGGCGATCGTCGCAACGAGATTCTGGGAGATCGACGACCCGATGATTGCCGCCGTTTGCTCGGCCACGTTTTGGGTGACCGGCATCGGGGCGGTCGGCTTTGGATTGTTGATGATTCCGGCCTTCTTGGACGGCCGACTCGTTCGAGGAGCCGAGCGATTGCCGAAGGTTGGGCGGCATGTCAAGAGCCTGAGCGACGCGATGCGGATGTATCGCCGCCGCCCCGACGTGTTGCTCCTGGCGGCCGTCCTGAGCGTCGGGGTGCATGGTTTCTTCGCCGTCGGCATCTATTTTGTCGCCCGGGGATTGCCCGGCAACTACCACTCACTCGGTTCGCACTTCGTCATATCCCCACTCAGTGCGGCCACGGGCGCGATACCGCTGCCGCTGGGGCCGTACGAGTATGTGCTCGACTCGCTCTATGCGCTGATGCCGATCGCGGGAACGCCGATTCCGAAAGGCCGCGGCCTGGTCGTGGCGTTGGGATATCGGCTCATCACAATCCTGATCGCGGCGGTCGGCGCGTGCTACTACGTCGGTGCCCGCCGGGAGGTAGCCGAGGTCTTTAAGGACTCGGATCCGGACGAATCGGCCCCGAACACTAGCCCGAAGCGCGAGCGAGGGTGAATTACCTCAAAACCCCATAGACACCGAGTTAAGGTTAAGTTACAGAATGTTGACCAACACTTGAAACGAAAAGGGAGTCGGGAACACCGATCTTCGCTAATCCTCGCTGATTATCAAGATTACAGTAGTTTGAAGTTCGAC
>DOEZ01000082.1 GCA_003532715.1 Planctomycetaceae bacterium | reverse complement strand
GATGTTGCCGTTGGGAGTCGGGATGCTTCAGATGTTCGGCATCCTCGGATGGCTCGACATTCCGATGAATCCAGCCAATATGATCGTGCTGCCGCTCATCCTGGGGATCGGCATCGACGACGGCGTCCACGTCGTCCACGATTTCCGCCGGCAGCGGTGACCGTATCGCATAAGTCCCTCGACGGCCAGCGCGGTCCTGATTACCTCACTCACGACGATTGTCGGGTTCGGTAGCCTGATGATTGCCAACCACCAGGGATTGCAGAGCCTGGGACGCGTGTTGACGATCGGCGTAAGCAGCTGCCTGTTCTCGTCGCTGGTGATGCTGCCGGCCCTGTTGACCTGGGCAACGCGCCACCGGAAAGAGGAAGAAGAAACGACGGACCGCGACGGCTCGCGGCAGCTCGTCGGCCGTCATACGACGCATCGACATGCTTCCGAAGCCTACCCGGGCACCAGTCCCAATGCCGTTCCCGAGCCGTCGCGTCGCGAGCCGGTCGAGGGCATCCGCAGTGGGTAATCGCATGGTCCCGGCCCGGGCGTTTGCGTTCGGCCACGGCGTTCGGAGGCTGCCTTAAAACCGACAACAGCCCTATAGGGGGGCTCTAGACGGTGTGTTCACCGAATCGCCCCCTTTTCCGGTGTTGCGAAGCCGGGTAAACTCAAGGATTCGGCTGGGTTGCCGGACAAGCCATCCGCTCGGATGGTGGCGTCCGCGCCCGGACGACGATGCGAACCAGCACCACGTCCCGTTTGGGGACGTTTACGACAAGTTCAGGATCACGCGGGAGATATTGACATGGCAAAGCCGGGTCGGAAGATCAAGAAAGCCAATCACGGGAAGCGACCAGCCAACAGCAAGGCTCGAAAAGAGAAACGGCAACGAGTGAAGACCTGATCGACCTTGTTTGAGGACCGGTTCACGCCGCGGTTCGTTCGTCGCGCGGCGAGTTCTTTGACGTTAAACGACATGTCTGTCCCCCGATCCGGTTGACGCCGCGCGCCGCGGCTTGTCGCGAAGGGAGTTACACGTGGCCAAGAAGTCGCTTATTCTCGAACACTCGGACTATGATCTGAACAACGTGGTCGCCGACCTCGAGGAGATCAGCCGTTATAATCCTCAGCGGTTCGAGATGGCCCAACTGACGGCCATCTGCCACGAGGACGCCGAAAACAACGTGTGCGTGGGCTACAAGGACATTGGGCCCGACGACTTCTGGGTTCGCGGGCACATGCCGGGGCTGCCGTTGATGCCTGGGGTGATCATGTGCGAAGCGGCGGCCCAGGTGGCCAGCTATTACGCGTTGAAGCACAATTTGCTCGACGCAAAGATGATCGGCTACGGCGGGCTCGACGAAGTCCGCTTCCGCGGCTTGGTGCGGCCGGGCGATCGGTTCGTTATCGTCGTGCGGCTGCTCAAGGTCCGCCGCATGATGCTCACCTGCGAATTCCAGTGCTTCGTCGACAAGAACCTCGCGTGCGAGGGAGTCCTGAAGGGAATTCCCCTGCCGGTCGACGAGCTTACGGCCGAATAAGTCTGACCGAACATGTTTCTGCCCTTTCACGCCGACACCCCGACGGCGCGCGTCGCCTGGGTAAACTATGCGCTGATCGCGGCAAACGGCATTGTGTTCGTCTGGCTACTGCAACTCACCCCGCAACAGTACCAAAGCGTCACGTTGCATCACGGCTTCATTCCCGCTCGGATCGGACAGCTTGTCGATCCCCGGGTAATCACCATTTTTCAGGACGAGCCCGCGCGGCTGCCCGACGGTCGGTTCGTAGTCGATCAGCAGAAGCGACAGATCTTCGTGCGTCGGAAGATCGCCGATTTGCCGCCCGATCGGGGCGCGATCGTCCTGTCGCTGCTGACGTGCATGTTCTTGCACGGCGGCTTGTGGCACGTGTTGTCGAACATGTGGTTTCTTTGGATATTCGGCAACCATGTCGAAGGTCGGCTAAGCCACGTACCGTATTTATTGTTCTACTTGGTCGGGGGGCTTTCTGGGTCGGCTTGTCACTGGCTGATCGATCCATCGAGCACCACCCCGGTGATCGGCGCCTCGGGCGCGGTGGCGGCCGTGCTGGGCGGCTATGCGATCACTTGGCCCTGGGCTCGCGTGCATACGGTTGTCTGGCTGGTCGTCTTCATCACGGTAATCGACGTTCCGGCATTGGGCGTGTTGGGCGTTTGGTTCCTGATCCAACTGATCCAAGCGCACGGACAGCTTGGACTCAACGTGGCCGGCGGAGTGGCCTGGTGGGCTCACGTCGGCGGCTTCGTCGCCGGCATGGTCCTTATGCCCGCGCTGTCCTTCCTGCTAAGCGTCAACCGGTCAAGCGGCCCTCCCGATTCACCAAACCAGTACGCTCCCAATCCCTAACCCCCAATCCCCAGCCCCCCGCCCCCAACCCCCCNNCACCCCCCCGCTCCCCCATGGGCCGCCGCTCGCTAAGAAAACCCGATTCGTCGATCAGTCTGTCGCGTCATTTCAAGACGTACGATGAACTGCCCAACCCGTGGCGGCCCGAGGCCCTCTTCGGCCGCATCGCGCCGTTGGAGATCGAGGTCGGCTCGGGCAAGGGGTTGTTTCTTCGCGGGGCGGCCGCCGCGAGGACGGACGCCGACTTTCTGGGCATCGAGATTCGCGAGAAGTACGCCCAGTTTGCCGCCGCCGGGTTGGCCAAGCGCGAATTGAACAACGGTGTCGTGGTTCACGGCGACGGGCTGAAGCTGTTCGCCGAGTTGTTGCCCGACGCAACGATCGCGGCCGTCCACGTCTATTTTCCCGACCCGTGGTGGAAGAAACGGCACAAGAAGCGGCGCGTGTTTCGCGAGTCGTTCATGCGCGACATCCAACGGGTGCTCGCGACGGGCGGCGAACTGCATTTCTGGACCGACGTCGAGGAGTATTTTCGGACGACGCTCGAGTTGCTGGCCCAGGTCACGCGGTTGGAAGGCCCGTTTGAAGTCGCCCCGCGCGAGGCCGAGCACGATATGGACTACCGGACCCACTTCGAGCGCCGCACACGCCAGCACGGCGAAGCGGTCCATCGCGCACGGTTTGTGAAGACGCAATAGGACCGTGAGGCGTGCCCATGAAGGAAATGCTGGAGTGGAGGCCGAGAATCCGAGGCAGGAACTCAGAACCTCAATCCTTATCTCCACCCCCTATCCCCCAGACCCAACACCCCCCACTCCGGCGAGCCGGTTGACAGAACCCGGGGCGGCATGGGACGATGGAGGAAGCGAGAACGGGAGGAGAGCCGCTCGGAGGTGACTGGTGCCTGGTGGTGCCCCTGGTCTTCAAAACCAGTGTGGGGCTTGCAAGAGTCCCGGGTGGGTTCGATTCCCATTCACCTCCGCCATTTTTTGTGCCGAAAGGATAGAGACTCGCCGCGAAGAAGATGAAGGTAGCTCGACGGGGAGTTGCATGCGTGTTGTGGCCCGAACGACGTCGTTCCGGCATCGTCCTTCGTGGACTTCGTGTCCTTCGTGGTGATTGAACGTGTCTTGCGGAGCCTCGAACCGAGGCAAGTCCGTGATATCGTGAGACTTAGACTGTAGAACTAGGGAGCCCGGCAGCGTGGTCCGTCGAATCCTACGAGCGAGCGCGCCGATTCTGTTTTTTGCCACCGGCATCGCGATGGTGGTTTACGGCGTGACGGCGCGGTTGATTCCGGTGGTTCAATACACGGAGGTCGAAGAGACCGTCACCATTCCGCCTCCCCCGATGGGCTTCGGCATGGATCCGCACGGGCCACCGGGCATGGGGCCGCCGGGGATGGACCCGGGCATGGACCCGGGGATGGACCCCGGCATGGGCGACCCGTGGGCGCCGCAAGCGTCTCCGATAAAGGAAACCATCATCCGCCAACAACGCGAGGTCAACGACGAGTTGGAGCCGAACGTCGTGCTCGACGTAACGGTGGGCGGGGTGACTCGTTTGGTCGATACGGGAGAGATCATCCGAACCTATGTCGG
>DOEZ01000398.1 GCA_003532715.1 Planctomycetaceae bacterium | reverse complement strand
CCACTTCGAGCTTGGTCGGCCGGCCGCCGGCGCTGGGCGAAGGCGTCAAGCGAACGATCTACGGGCTGATGACACCCGCGTCGGTTACCGTCGGGTTTTTCCTGTTCCTTGTGATCGTCTACTTGGGCCGTGCGTTTTTCGTCAAACGGGCCGTGGCATGGGCCGGGCTGTGCGCGGCGGTGGCTTTCTTCGGTGCATCGCTAGCCGACGAGCATTTCGCCCGCGTCGTCGCCGAACCCGACCACGTGCCGATCGTGGCCATGATCTTTCTGCTGGGGTTCTTCACGTGGCTGAGCATGGCTCAGGCAGTCGAGAACGACCGTCGGCTCGCCCAGGGGCTGCCTCCGCGCGAAGCCGAGTTCCGCGATAAGGTGTTCACCTGGCCCGACGCGGTCTACCTCGAACTGATCGGGCTGGTCGTCGCCACGACGGTGTTGATTGTCTGGTCGCTCGTGCTCCGCGCCCCGCTGCAGGGGCCGGCCGATCCGACGCTGACGCCCAATCCGTCGAAAGCCCCCTGGTATTTCGTCGGGCTGCAAGAGATGCTGACCTTTTTTGACCCGTGGCTCGCCGGCGTGACCGTGCCCGTGCTGATCGTGCTGGGGCTGATGGCGATTCCCTATCTCGACTTCAACCCGCGAGGAAACGGTTACTACACGATCCGCGAGCGCCGTTTCGCGTACCTCGTGTTCCAATTCGGCTTCCTGCAGCTTTGGGTTCTGCTGATTCTGTTCGGCACATTTTTACGCGGGCCGAATTGGGGCTTCTTCGGCCTGTACGAACCGCGCGACCCCGAGACCGTCGTCGTGCTCACGAACGTCGCGCTCTCGGAGTTTGTTTGGAACGGGTGGCTCGGCCGCGAGATGCCGCAAGCCGCGCCGGGCGTGGGCGTGGCGGCCGAGTTGGTCGCGATCCTGTGGCGCGAAGCCGTCGGATTGGTTCTGCTGGCCGTCTATTTCGTCGCGCTGCCGATCGTGCTGTCGAAAACGGTCCTTCGCGACTTCCGCCGCCGCATGGGTCGAGGCCGATTCACGATCATGATTCTCTTGCTGTTGATGATGATCATGCTGCCGCTAAAAATGATCCTCCACTGGACCTTCGGCCTGAGCTATCTGGTCCATATACCAGAGTATTTCTTCAACTTCTGATCGTTTTTCCCTTTCCCCCCTTTCCCCTTTTTCCGAACCGTCGAAACGTCAAGCCGTCGAACAAAATGCGAACCCCCGACCAAACCCATTTCCGACTCAAGCGGCTGCATGCGATCTTCGCCGTTTCGGCGATCGCATTGCTGGCGGCGACGGCTTGGATGGTCGTCGCCGATCAGCGCCGCGAGTGGAAGGGCTATCGGCGAGCGTATCGCGAGGCGATCGGCGGCGAGTCGGCCGATTCGCGCCGGCCGGGCATTGAGCAAATCCATCTGCCCGAGTTGACGATCGACCACCACTTCGCGCGCGTGGGCCGGACCGATCGGTGTATAACTTGCCACCAGGGAATCGAGACGCCGCGTGCCGACGATTTGGCCCAGCCGCTGCGAGCGCATCCGCGTCTCGATCTGTTCGTTGGCCCGAACAGCCCGCACCCAATGGGCCAGTTTGGCTGCACGAGTTGCCACGCCGGGCAAGGCCGCGCGACCGAGTTCCGGTTCGCCTCGCATTCACCCGACGACATGCGTCAACGAGCCGACTGGCGCGAGCGCCACGGCTGGTTCCGCAACGAAAACTGGGACGATCCGATGTTGCCGCGACGATTTGCCGAGAGCGGGTGTCTCGTGTGCCACCACGACGTGACCGATCTGGAGCCGAGCCCGCGTTTCCCCGATCCGCCCGCGCCGAAGCTCTTGGCCGGCTATCACCTGGTCCGGCAACTCGGCTGCTTCGGCTGCCACGAGATTAGCGGCGTGGGGCCGTCCGGCGAGTCGATCGGGCCCGACATGCGGCTCGAAACGGGCGTGGCCCACGGTGCGGCCGCATCGCCGGGCACGATGCGCAAGGTGGGGCCGAGTCTGCGCGACGCGGGCTCGCGACTCGACACGCCCTTCCTGACGCGGTGGATCGCCAACCCGGCCGATTTTCGACCCGCCACGCGGATGCCTCGGCTGTTCGGGCTGCACGAACATCTTGACCGGGCGTCGCGTGACGAGGCCGTGCGGCTCGAAGCGATCGAGGTGCGCGCCATCGCCGAATGGCTCCGGTCGTTGAGCGAGCCGGTCGAACCGATTGCGGCTCCTGCCAGCGTCACCGAACCGCCCTCCGTCGAGCGCGGTCGCGAGTTACTGTTGACCCAGGGTTGTCTGGCGTGCCACAAGCACGACGACTATCCCGAGGCAACCGGCACGCAAGGGGCCGATCTGTCGCGATTGACCGAGAAGTACACGTCGCCCGAGGCGGCCGGCTGGCTGGCCGATTGGCTCCGCGACCCGGCACGCCACTCGCCTCGCACGACGATGCCCAATCCGTTGCTGGAGATGGTGGTTGGGACCGCCGAGGGAGCTGCGGACGAAGCAAGGATGGACAAGCCATCCATGCCACCCGGGGAAGAGGACAAGCCATCCATGCCACCCCGGCGGTCTGATCCGGTTGCTGATTTGGTTGCTTATCTGCTCGCGCCGGCGGGATCGGAACCAGCCGGAGCCGCGACAAGGCGGCCGGCCTCGCTCTCCGAGGCCGATTTAGAAAGCCTGCTGCCGGACGATGCGCCGGGCGACTTGTCGCGCGACGAGAAGCTCGATCTGGCGGCCCGGCAGACAATCGCGAAGCGAGGGTGTTTTGGTTGTCACGACCTGCCAGGGTTCGAGTCGGCCCAGCCGATCGGCCCGGCTCTTTCCGACTGGGGTCGCAAGGACCGATCGCTTCTCGCGTTCGGCCGGATCGACGAGTTGTTGGCCACCGACGGCACGGCCGAACAGGCGAAGAACGACGCCGACACGGGCTTCTATCTCGACGCGGTTCGCGGACGCCGCCGCGAGGGCTTCTTGTGGCAGAAGCTCCGTGGACCGCGAAGCTTCGACTATGGCCAAACCGACCAGAAGACGTTCAACGAACACCTCCGCATGGGCCGGTTCACGCTTTCGCCCGACCAGCGCGAGGTGATCGCCACGTTTGTTCTCGGTCTGACCGCCCGGCCGCCGGCCGTGAAGTACGTCCACCAACCCGACGCGTCTGGCCGGGCCGTCGTCGAAGGCCGCAAGGTGCTCGACCGCTTTGCCTGCGCCGAATGCCACGTCATCGAGATGGACCGCTGGCGGTTCGCGTATGATCCCGACGAGTTCGACGCGCCGCCGTCCGCCGAGCAATTCGACTTTCTGACTCCCCGCTTCAGCGAGAAGCAGCTCGCCGCGTCGCGACAAACCGACGCTCGCGGGTTGGCCCACGCCGAAGTGGTCGGAATGCCGCGACGAGACGACCGCGGGCGGCCGGCCCTGTTCGAGGGCGACCGCGAAGACGACCAGGGCGAACCGCTGCCGATGCGGGCGTTCACGCTGTGGCAACCGGCCGCAATCGCCGGCCAGCCGCGGCCGGTCGGCGGGCCCGAGTTGTTGATTTACGACGACCAGATCACCAAGCAGTATCCGGCTTGGGGCGGCGCGGCGACGACCTTGCTTTATCCGGCCGCACTGGCCCGGACGNNCCGCTGCCGCCGCCGCTGGTCGACGAGGGAGCGAAGGTCCGCGCCGAATGGCTCGTCGACTACCTGCTCGACCCGCAGACCATTCGTCCGTCGGCCATGATGAAGATGCCCAAGTACGCGATGTCGGCCGCCGAAGCGAAGACGCTCGCCGACTTCTTCGCTGCACACGCTGGGACGACGCGGATCGACCCGCCCGATGCACCGACGCGCCGACTTGCCGCGGCAACGGACGACGAGGACACGGCGAACCGTCGGGACCAGGCGATGCGCGTGCTGATCGATCGCAAGACATTCTGCGCGAAGTGCCACGTTGTTGGCGACTATCGGCCGCCCGGCGCGACGGCCACCGTAGGGCCCGACTTGGCGGAGGCCGGCCGACGTTTGCAGGCCGAATACATCCGTCGCTGGCTAGCGGATCCGCGGGCGAAGTTGCCCTACACGCCGATGCCCGTGAATTTCCCCCCGTCGGGCGAACCGCTAGGCCAAGACCTGCTGCCCGGGGCGAGCACCGAGCAAATCGACGCCGTGACCGACCTGCTAGAATACTACGACGACTACTTGCGAAGCAAGAGGTCGGTGCGCGAAATGATGAACCCGTAGGGTGCGTCATGACGCACCAAGAGGACCGTAAGGTGGGGCGATTGCAGCAAGCTTTGGCGGGAA
>DOEZ01000395.1 GCA_003532715.1 Planctomycetaceae bacterium | reverse complement strand
CCAATGCCGCTCGACGCGCCGGTGACGATCGCTCGCAAGCCCGCAATTTCGCGTTTCGCCATCACTCCTCCTCCGCTTCAGTAATCCGTGAGATCTCGCCTTTTTCTGAGGGCGATGCCTCGTCCCGAACCTCTTGTCGGGCCTGGTCCAAACTCGCCGCGACGCTCTCGCGCCGCCGGACGCAGACCCCGTCGCCGCGAACGCCGCCCAGGTGCCGCTCGGGCAGCCGGCAGTGAATCGTCACGGCCCCATTTTGGAAATGCTTCGAAAAAATCTCGCCATGTGCCGCCAGATACGCCATCAGCCGCCCGTTGTCCACGCCCATTTCGACGTCCAGCTCGACGAATCCCCGGCTCAACGCCGCGCTGACAGCCACGGCCAATTCGTCCAGCCCCTGCCGGTTGGCCGCGCTGATAGGCACGGCGTTCGGATAGCGGCCCAGCAGGCCGTCGAGCTTCGCCCGATCGGGCAACGTGTCGATCTTATTGAGCACCAGTAGGGTGTTCTTCTTGTCGATGCCGACCTCTTCGAGCACGCGATAGGCCGCCGCGATCTGCTCTCGCACGGCCGGATTGCCAGCGTCGGCCACGTGCAACAGCAGATCGGCCTGGCGTGCTTCCTCCAAGGTGGCTTTGAAACTTTCGATCAGATGGTGGGGCAGGTCGCGAATGAAACCGACCGTGTCGCTCAACAACACAGGCCCCCAGCCGGGCAGTTGCCACCGGCGCGACCGCGTGTCGAGCGTGGCGAACAGGGCGTCTTGAACGAAAACGTCGGACCCGGTCAGGGCGTTCATCAGCGTGCTCTTGCCGGCATTGGTATAGCCAACCAAGGAGACCGTCATGCGGTCGGCGCGGGCGGCCACTTCGCGCTGTTTGCGGCGTTCGATCGCGTGGAGTTCTCGCCGCAAGTCGCGAATTCGCCGGTCGGCCAGTCGCCGGTCGACCTCCAACTGCTTTTCGCCCGGCCCGCGCAGACCGACGCCGCCCTGAGCCTGACGCGACAGGTGCGTCCACATCCGCTTCAACCGCGGCAGAGAGTATTCGAGCTGCGCCAGCTCGACCGCCAAGCGGGCCTGATGGGTTTGCGCCCGCGAGGCGAAAATGTCCAAAATAAGCTCCGTGCGGTCGAGCACCTTGACATCGAGAGCCTTCTCGAGGTTGCGTGTTTGGGCCGGGTTCAGGTCGTTGTCGAAGAGGACCAAATCGGCGTCAGTCGCCTCGGCCAAAAGACGCAATTCCTCGACCTTGCCGCTGCCCAGGTAGGTGGAACTGACCGGCTGATCTCGCTTCTGCGTGAGCGAACCGACCACCGTGACGCCGGCCGTTTCGGCCAAACCGGCCAACTCGGCCAGCGGATCCTCTCCGTGGGCGCGGTCCGAGGTCAGCAATCCGACGAGAATCGCCGTTTCGCTCCGCACGCTGTCCGTACGATTCAGTTCTTGCACGCGTGACATTCCTATTCGGGTTCCGTCTGCCTCGTTCTTGGAAAAGCCTCGTTACTTGGACAACGTATTCGTTGAGTGGGTTCACCGTACGACGGCCCGTCGGGCAACCTAGCCCGGTCATTTCCGTCAGAAACCTTCAAACTCCGCGTTCGCCTCCAGTCCCGTCACCAGGAGGAGCGTCAACCCCAGAAACATTGCGAATCCCGCGCCGAGCACGAAAAGCACCCAGGTGACGATTCGCGTGCGTAATCCAAGCCAGTTCACATAACAATTGATCACGGGCCCGACGCAGAAGCACACATTGGCGATGACGCCGGCGAAAACAAGCTCGACGACTATTCGGCCCAGGGAGTTTCCCGAGGACAGGGCCACCGCCAGTATGGCCGCGGCCTCCAATCCAAGGATCACGTTGTAGGCAATGCGAAGCTTCTCCCAGAAGAAAAACAGCCGCCCAGCGCTCAGACACTGTCGCTCAAAGGGCGAGAGACGATGATCGTCCTCGTCACCTCCGCGAATCTCCTCGGGAGCGGCGTATGGATTACATTCATCGGACTCAAGGCAAGCGGCGTCGGTCATGTCAGGCCAAATCCCCGGTAAACAGATGACAGTAGCTCTCGTACCGACGCTCGTCGAGTCGGCCGTCGGCGACGGCGTCCTTAATCGCACAATCTTCCTCGTGCGTGTGGGTGCAGTCGGGAAAGCGGCAGAGATTGACATAAGGGTGCAGATCGCGAAAGTAACCAGCCACTTCCTCGGGGATCACGTCCCAAAGCTCGAACTGCCGGATGCCTGGCGTGTCGACGACGTATCCGCCGCAGCAGAGGCGTATGAGTCGGGCGTTGGTTGTCGTGTGGCGACCCTTTTGGGTGTCGGCGCTGACGGCCGAAATCCGAAGATCGAGCGACGGATCGATGCGGTTCAACAACGACGACTTGCCGACGCCGCTCTGGCCGGTCACCACGCTTTGGCGGTCGGTCAGCCGTCGCCGCAGACGGTCCAGTCCGAAGCCCGTTACGGCGCTGACCAGTAGAACGTCGTAGCCCATCTGGCTGTACGTGCCGACCAATGGCGCGAGTCCGGCCGGTTCGATCAGGTCGCACTTGTTGATGCACACGACCGGGCGCACGCCGCTCTTTTCGGCCGTAATCAGAAGCCGGTCGATCAGGTTTGGCTTGATGCGAGGTTCGGCCGCGCTGGTGATGATCAGAACCTGATCGACATTCGCTACCAGGACGTGCTGACGGCCTCGGCTAGTGCGGCAAATGCTCCCGTGGCGCGGCTCGACTCGCTCAATGAGCCCTTCGCGCGTACGAGCATCGCTGTTTTCGACCACGCGGAACGCCACCCGATCGCCGACGGCCACGACATGGCGTTGGTCGGTGCTGAGCGTCTTGAGCAGTCGTCGGGTTGCGCACTGGTAGAGCGTGCCGTCCTCGGCCTCAACCGTGCTGTTGAGACCTTGCACGCACAGCACGCGGCCGGGTCGGCAGCAATGCGAATCGACGTCCAAGTGAATCCCCAGACCCGGCTCCTCGCCCTCTTCGGCGGCCGTCCCGCAAACCGTCCTTTGCCGCGTCAATTCGCCCTTGCCGCTTATCCGCTCTTCCTTGGCCGGATCCTGTTGCTCGAAGCCGTGCTGCTCGAATTCGCGAGTCCAGTCCGTGCGGCGTGCGCGAACCGATCGGTTCTTGCGAAATTGGGCACGAATCTGCTGCTTCTTTTTTTTCCCCATCAAGCGGCTGGTCTCACAGGGNNAGGGGGCGGTCCGGCGAACGGAGTTCGTCGGGCCCGTCGTCGGTAATCTCGAATCGAACCTGGCCTTCGTGGCGCGGCTTGGGCCGGTTTGTCGGTTTCACGCGGACTTCCTTGTTCAAACCGGCACGCTCCAGCAACGATTTGCCGAAGATGTCGTTTTCGGCCTGGTCGGGCGGCGGCGGGCCGACGGCGCCCAGTTCGACGGGCGAATAGCGCACCTCGTACTTGTGCTTCGCCACCGAAAGCGTGTCGCCCGGGTCCAAACGCTTCTCGGTCGTCACGCGAATCCCGTTCACCTTCACGCCGTTGCGGCTGTTCTTGTCGCGAACGTACCAGTAACCGCCGTTGACGAACAACTGACAATGATGGGCCGACACGTTGGAGAATCGCAAGACAATGTCGCAACTCTCGCGACGGCCGATCAGGAGGTTCTTCTTCAGCAGGGGGATGACATCACCACCGCCTTGAGGGACAAGTTCACCGAACATGCGTGCGTCTCTTGCAGAAGGATCGAAGACACCTGACAACAACACTCACCGGAACACAAAAGCACGTGTTTGGGACGGGCCGAATTACATGCTTTCGTTCTTTTGCCAGTTCACTACAATGGGAGGTGGACAGGCTCTCCCCATTTTAGACCGGTATGCCCCCGTCGTCAACCAAACTCGACCCCCACGAACCGGTGCCTTTCTGGCGGACGGCAGGCCACCGTTACTATCGCCTTGGTTTGTATTTTCGTCAAGTTTTTGGCCAACCGACGTGGAAAATCACGGTCGACGCCGGATTCGATTGTCCGAACCGCGACGGAACGGTGGGCACTGGAGGCTGTCGGTTCTGTAACCCGGCGTCGTTCAGCCCCAATCGACGACACCCCCTGGGCGGTATTGCCGATCAGATTGCCCACGGGGCGGCCCGACTGGGCCATCGCCATGGGACACAGCGGTTCCTGGCCTATTTTCAGCCCGGCACAAACACATATGCCCCGGTTTCCGAGCTTCGCGCACGCTATGAAGAAGCGTTAGCCTGTCCCGGCGTCGTCGGACTGATCGTCGGTACGCGGCCCGACTGCATCGCCGACGACGCACTTGATCTGTTGGCCGACCTAGCGCGGTCAACCTGGGTTTCCCTCGAATTGGGGATTCAAACGATCCACGATCGGTCGCTCGATTGGCTCCAACGGGGACACCTCCACGAGGCTTCGGTTGACGCCGTCACCCGGGCAAAACAACGGGGGCTCGCCGTCGGCGCCCACCTGATTCTCGGTCTGCCGGACGAGACGCGCGGCGACATGCTGGCAACGGCCGACGAGATGACACGGCTCAAAATCGAGTCGGTCAAGCTGCACAACCTTTACGTGGTCGGCGATACGCCGCTCGCGCGCGACCACGCGGCGGGCCGACTGGCCTTGCCTAGCCGCGAACAATACATCGACTGCGTCGTCGGCTTTCTGGAACGCCTTCGGCCCGAGTGCGTCGTCCATCGACTCGCAGGCGACGCCCCCCCCGAATACCTTATCGAGCCGCAGTGGTGCGGTCGGAAGACGGAGTTACGCGCCGCCATCGAAGCCGAACTCGAGCGGCGCGACACGTTTCAAGGCCGCTTCGCGGAGTAGACTCGCGGAGTTTCTTCGGGGTGGATCGAACGAAGCGAGCCGCGCCGAGCGAACGGTCAATGCCCCCCGCAGCCCGGGCATCCGCTGACGTAGTTCGGATTGTCGATCGTAAAGCCTCGTCCCATCGGGCCGTTCTTGAAATCGATGGTGGTTCCGTCGAGATGCAGGGCAAACTTCTTGCGGGTGGCAACCTTGACCCCATGGTGGTCGAACACTGCATCGACCGCTGGATCGAAGGCCGTATCGAACGAGAGGGAATACTGCAATCCAGCGCAGCCGCCGCCAGCCACGCCAACACGGACGAAGGTCCCGTCGTCGAGTTTCTGCGATTCAAATATCTGCCTTATTTCGTTGGCGGCCTGTTCGGTCAGTATCACGGCCATCGTCTTGCTCCACGGTGAAGAAATGGTAGAAGCACCATGCGTCCCAAGATGTCGCATGATCCCGTCCATGAATGGTACACGTCCGGGCACGAGAAGCCAACCGTCCCACCCACGGGAAGTACTATTCAGCGATCCGTTCGATAAGCCTCGCGTCGCTCGTGAATGAAAGAAGGCCGGCGCGTCGAGGCAGGGCATTCCGCCTCGCTGCGCCGGCCGCGGCCG
>DOEZ01000211.1 GCA_003532715.1 Planctomycetaceae bacterium | reverse complement strand
CTTGACTTCTTGCTTCATATAGGTGCCACCCAGGCTGACGAGCATTCTATCCACCCAGGCTGACAAGCCTTGCATCCACCTAGGCTGGCGAGCCATCCGTGGTGCCCGAGAGCGTCGAACGTTCCCTTTCATAACACGCGTTCTCAGCGTCCTCGGCCGCCGGGGCGACGGCCTTTTGGGGCTGGGCCGCCTGGGGGCTTGCGCTTCTTTCGACGTGGCGGAAGTTCGACGCCGCGTTTTCGCGCATCGCCGTGTTGACGCACGGCGCCACGCTCGCGCGCGTCGCCTGGGCCCTTCTTCGCCGAGCGCGCCACAACCAACCGGAAATCCAGTTCGCGACGGTCCAGATCGACCCGGGCGACCGCCACTCGAACCCGATCGCCCAGCCGGAACGCATTGCCCGAGCGATGCCCGGCGAGCGTATGGCTGGCCCGGTCGAAGTCATAGTGGTCGTCGGCCAGCGAATCGACGTGGACTAGCCCTTCGGCGGGCAGTCCGATGCCCTGGACGAAAATCCCGAATCGCTCGACCCCCGTCACGACGCCGTCCATCTCCTCGCCGATCCGCTCGCTCAGGTAGCTCAGCAGCTTGAGCTTGACCAGCTCTCGCTCGGCCCCCTCGGCCCGCTGCTCGCGATCCGAACAATGGTCGCCCAACACGACCAGTTCGGCGAAGTCGGCCGTCGGCTTGCGGCCCTCGATCAGCTCGCCGAGCAGCCGATGGACCACCAGGTCGGGATAGCGGCGAATGGGCGACGTGAAGTGGCAGTAGCACTGGCTGGCCAGCGCGTAGTGGCCTTCCTCCTGCGGACCGTAGACGGCCCGCTGCATCGAACGCAGCGTGGCGTAATGAACCGCATGTTGCTCGGGCCGCCCGGCCACGTCGCGCAACAACCGTTGCAGCGCGAAACGGTTGCGAAGGCTCTCGACCTTGAATCCCAGCCCGTTGACGAACTCGGTCAACTCGACGAGGCTCCGCGGCGACGGCCCGGCGTGGATGCGGCGGAGAAAGGCAATGCCCTTGTCGGCCAACCGCTCGGCGACCGCCTCGTTGGCGGCCAGCATGANNATGAACTCCTCGATGATCTGGTGGCTCTCGGTGTTCTCGCGCACGCTCGCCCCGGCGACTTTGCCCTCACGGTCCAGATCGATCTTGACCTCGGGCATGACCAGTTCCAACGCGCCGCGTTCGAATCGCCGGCGGCGCAACGTCATGGCCAACTCGTGCATCCGGCCGAGCAACTGATGCACCTCGGGGCCCAACTCGGCCAGCCGGGCCGCCGGATCGGCCAGGAACCGATCGACCTCTTCGTAGTTGAGTCGTTTGACGCTGCGAATGGCCGACGAGTGGAACCCGCACCCCACCCGCTGGCCCTCGCCCGTGAACTCGATTAGCGCCGTTTTCGTCAGCCGGAGCCGATCGGGCTGAAGGCTGGCCACGCTGTTGCTGATCGTTTCGGGCAGCATGGGAATGACTCGATCGGGCAGATAGACGCTCGTGCCGCGCGATCTCGCCTCGCGGTCCAGCGGCGTGTCGGCCGGAACGAAATGGGCCACGTCGGCAATGTGAACGCCCAATACCCAATGGCCGTTGTCGAGCCGCTCCAACGAAATGGCGTCGTCGAAGTCGCGAGCATCGGCCGGGTCGATCGTGATGACCGTCTGGTCGGTCATGTCGGTCCGATCGGCCGGCACCGACTCGTCGAAACGGGCCGCCTCGCCGTGCGCCTGGTCGAGCACGTCCTGGGGAAACTCGTCGGGCAGGTCGAACTCGCGGATGATCGTCAGCGTGTCAACGCCCGGCGTGCCCATCGGCCCGAGCACCTCGGTGACGACCCCCTCGCCCTCGCGAAATTCCGAGGGAAACCGGACCATTTCGACGACGACCTTGTCGTCGGGCCGCACGCTTTTCGCGCCGGGATCGCCCACGCGAATCGGCTGCGAAAACATGGGCCCGTCGACGCGAACATAGCCGACCCCGCGCGACTCGAAATAGGTGCCGACGAACTGGTACGTCTGGCGTTGGAGGATCTCGGCGATGTGCCCCTTGGGGCCCCGGTCGGGAAATCGGTGGCTCCGGTCCGCCAGCTCGACGCGAACCAGGTCGCCCGTGGCCGCGTCGCCAGTGCGTTTCGCCGGGATGTAGATGTCGGCCGATCTTGGGTCAGCGGCCGCGGCGGCTGCATCGGCCGCTTCGGTTGCGGCGATTGCGTCGTCGGGCGACGTCGTTTCTTCGGTCGCCGGCGCGGCAACGCGCGACGCCCCGCTGGGTCGCACGAAGCCGAACCCCTTGGCATTGCGGCGGAAGACGCCGACGATCTGATTCGTGACGGCCGTGCCCGGCGTGCCCGGCGTGACCGGCTTGACCAGGTGTCCCGCCCCGTACATCAACCGACCCGCGCGGATCAATCGCTTGATGACTCGCTTGAGGTCGTCGAGCTGCTCGCGCGACAGGCCCAGCTTTTTGGCGATGACGCGCGGCTTGACCGGCTGGTAGTTCGGATGCGTGACGTGCCGCAGGACGGCTTCGTCGAGATCGGCCGGTTCGGGAGTCGGTTCGGACATGGGAGGGATTAGGGATTACAGTAGTTTGAAGTTCGACTGAATTGCTATTGGTGAACGCAAGGCC
>DOEZ01000427.1 GCA_003532715.1 Planctomycetaceae bacterium | reverse complement strand
GCGCTGATGCCGATCCAACTCGATTCGGGCGTGAGCCTGTCGGAGGAGGTTGTCGCCGTCGAGGGGACCGCCCCGCGCATGCTACGCCACCGGCTCATCTTCTGGCCGAACACGCGGTCGCCCATCGTCTTGATCACGAACCAGAGTTCGCGCCGGCCGGCCGTCTACGGCAAGATTCGCGTTCTGGCCGGTTGGGACCACCTGCCGCCGAAGACGCCGGCGGCCGAGCCGTCGGGCCGGTTGTTGGCCGCCTATTTCGATCGACCGATGTTTGTCGAGAGTTTTTGCGGCTCCGAGGCTTACGACGCTTGGAGCCAGCGCAGCCTCGACGATTGGGTCACCTTTCACGAGGGCGGTACGCGGCTGGTCGACTATTTGCGCCACGTCGGTATGAACGGCGTGATGATTTCGGTTTTCTCCGAGGGAGGCGCCCTCTACCCGAGCGACGTCCTCCGGCCCACGCCTCGATACGACAAGGGGCTGTTCTTCGATTCGGGCCAGGATCCGGTGCCGAAGGACGTGGTGGAAATGTTGCTGCGGCTCGCCGATCGGCAAGGGCTGCGGGTGATTCCGGCCATGGAATTCGCCTCGCCGCTGCCCGAGTTGGAGACGCTTCTCCGCGCGGGCGGTCCCGATTCGGTCGGCATCGAATGGGTCGGTCCCGAGGGACTGACCTGGACCCAGGTCCACTCGCCCTATCGGCGCATGGCGCCCTATTACAACCTGCTGCATCCGCGCGTTCAGGAGGCCGTGATTCGTGCCGTTCGAGAATTGGTTGAACGTCACGCGGGCCATCATGAATCGTTCGGCGGCGTCGCGATTCAACTGGCCGGCTACGGCTATGCATCGCTTCCCGACGCCCGATGGGGCATGGACGACGCGACCGTCGCGCGGTTCGAGGCGGAGACGGGTGTCCAGGTGCCCGGCGGCGCGGGTGCCCAGCGGTTCGCCGGCCGCCAAGCCTTTCTTACTGGTCCGGGCCGCCGCGTCTGGTTGAAATGGCGAGCCGATTGTCTCGCGAGATTCTATCACCGGCTACAATCGGAAATGGCGGCGGTCGACGGCAAGACGCGCGTCTATCTGGCCACGGCCAATCTGTTCGCCGGGCCGGCTTGGGACGAGCGGCTGCGGCCGACGCTCTCGCGCGGCGCGCCGGCCGCCGAGTTGCTTCTCGAAACGGGAGTCGATCCGGCTCAATTCGACAAACCCGACGGCCCCGCGCTCGTCGGCTCGCGGAACGTCGCGATCGGCGATTCGCTCGATGCGTTGGCCGTCGAACACGCTTTGCAACAGCCGTCGGGGGCGGCGGCCGGCGATCGCGACGGTTCGGCACGATTGTTCTTTCACCCCGCGAGCGAACTGCGAATCGAGTCGTTCGACCGCAAGAGTCCTTATCGTTCGAGCTACACGATGTTGCGCCCGCAGCTCGTGCCGTCGAGCCACCAGAACCGGCGGCGGTTCGTTCGCGAGTTGTCGCAGTCGGACTTGCATGTGATTTTTGACGGCGGCGGGTTGTTGCCGATGGGCCAGGAGGACGCCTTGGCCGATCTGTTCGCGGCGTATTGCCGCCTGCCGGCCGTTCGGATGCAGCGTGTTGCACCGCCCGCCCCGCCGCAAAGCGCCCAGCCGGTAACGATTCGTCACGCGAGCCACGGGGGCAAGACGTATGTGTATGCCGTCAACGATAGCCCGGCGTCGGTGACGTTGAATTTGCAGGTTTTCTCGTCGGCCGACTGCCGCGTCGAGCCGTTGGTCGAGTCGAGGCCCGTGCTGGGCTTGACGCACAGCGGGGGAAAGACCCACTGGCGCGTCGAGCTAGGGCCCTACGATCTCGTCGCGGCCCGATTCACCGATCCGAAGGCGACATTCGGCTCGCCCGAAGTCACCCTTCCGGCTGGAATGCGCGACGCGCTGTGGACGCGCATTCACGACCTGGGCGAACGGCGGCGGGTGCTGCTGAGTCCTCCCGCCTTCTCCGTGCTGGCCAATTCCGATTTCGAGCAGCCGGCGGCCGGGGACGGCTCGATACCGGGTTGGATCGGGTCGAAGACCGATCCTGGGCGCGTCGAGCTGTACCGCGATCCGAGTCGCGCCAACGGTTCGGGGGTTGCGAGGCTCGTCGGCGGGGGTTCGACGGTCGCGATAATGAGTGCGCCGTTCGCGCCGCCGACCACGGGGCGGTTGTCGCTCTTTGTCCACCTGAGGGTGCCCGACGAGAAACAGCAGCCGTCGGTCGAGTTGGTGGTTGAGGGTCAATGGAACGGAGAGCCGCTTTCACGAGTCGGCGTTCTGGGGCGGCGCCTGGACGGCTATCCAACCGAGGCGATTCCGCAACAGTGGAAGCAATTCTACTTCCCGGTCGAGAATCTGCCGCTCGACGGACTGACGAACCTGCAAGTGGGGTTTCGGCTGATCGGATCGGGCGAGGTTTGGATCGACGACATCGAGTTGCGCCATCTCGAATTCGAGAGCGAGGAACTGTTGCGTCTTTCCCGCATTATTTCGTCGGCCGACATGAAGCTGCAGACGAACCAGTGGAGCGACTGCATCCAGCTTCTCGAGGGTTACTGGCCGCGATTTCTCGCGCAGAACGTGCCGCTGCCCGTCGGCGTGGCTCGCGTTCCGCCGCCTCAGCCGGAGCCGGAACGGCAGCCGGCCGAAAAACCGGCCGCGACGACGGGCCTCTTGGACCGAATGCGCGACCTGGTGCCCCGGAAACTCTGGTAGCCCGCGTCAGTGTACGGGAGCGTGCCACGGCTTGCGGAATGGCGGGCTATTGCCGCACTTGTGGCTCGCACTGCGTGCCGTAAAAGCTCGGTTAACGGCGTAGAGCGGCACGCTCCGGTGAAGCGTTCGGCCTAATCCGCCAACACTTCCTCGCCCGCGACGATTCCGACGCCGGCGGCCTTCATCTGGGCGACCGCGCGGTCGACGTCGCCCGGGCTGGCGTCGATTCCCCGACAAGCATCGAGAACGACGAACGTCTGGTAACGAAGCCTTGCGGCGTCGAGCGCGGAGAACTTCACGCAATAGTCGGTCGCCAAGCCGCAGAGGTAGACTCGCCGGACGCCGCGCGACCGAAGGAATGCGTCCAAGCCGGTCGCCCGGCGGTGCTCGTTGTTGAAAAACGTGCTGTAGCTGTCGATCTCGCGATCGGTCCCCTTCAATACAATCTTCGCGATGCGTTCTTTGTTCAACCCCGGCGCGAGCTCCACGCCCGGCGTCCCTTCGACGCAATGCACGGGCCAGAGAATCTGCTCGACGCCGCCGACCCGAATCACCTCACCGACGCGCCGGCCGTGCGTCCGCGCGAAGCTCATATGGTCCACCGGGTGGCAATCCTGCGTGGCGACCACCAGCGGAAAAACCTCGATCAGGCGATTGACCAGCGGGAGGATCGTGTCGCCCTCCGGCACGGCCAACGCTCCGCCGGGCAGAAAGTCGTTTTGAATGTCGGTCAGAATAATCGCGTCGCCGTTCATAGCGAGCTCGCCTCCCCGGATCGTTCGGCCGGATTCGGCGACTCCTCGGTCGCGGCGCCGCCCAGCCGCATCCGCGCCGCTAGCGACATCCGCAACGCGTGCAGACGCTCCTCGATGCCGACGGCATAGGGCTCGGGATCCGACAGCCGCTTGACGACCGGGTGGAGCCGCTCCAACTGGCCGCGGCATCGCTCGCGCGCCGCTTCGATCGACGGTCGCTGGCCGACCGGTTCGCCCCCGTCGAATACCCGCACCAACAAGTCTTCGCCAACCCAGTGCGCCAGCATGTTCTTGCTTCGCGAAGGGTCGAGCGGATCGACGACGCGCGAGGGGCACTCGATGCCGAGGTGCTCGTCATAGACGGCGTCGGCCATGAACTGCCACTCGCGACTGAACCGCCGAACCTGGAGCACGCCGGGAACGGTGCTCTTCGCCGCCTCTTCCGACAACTTGACGCGAGGCTCCCATCGGCCGTCGTCGCCGCGCATGGCCGTGAGTTTGTAGACGACCGTCAGCGCCGGATCGTCCTGGGCCGTCACGAGCCGGGTGCCCACGCCAAAAACGTCGATCGCCGCCCCCTGCGCGTCGAGCTGCTCGATCGCCCGCTCGTCGAGATCGCCGCTGCCGACGATCGCCGCCCGCTGATGGCCCGACGCGTTGAGCATCCGCCTCGTCTCGATGCTCAAACGGACCAGG
>DOEZ01000319.1 GCA_003532715.1 Planctomycetaceae bacterium | reverse complement strand
CGACGATTCGGAAAAAGGGGAAAGGAATAACGGAACGACGTGGATCAACAAGGGAGCCGAAGATCATGATTTTGTACATTGTTCGTCACGCATGGGCGGGCCACCATGGCGATCCCGATTGGCCCGACGACGACGAAAGACCGTTGAGCGCGGGCGGCAAGAAGCGATTCGCGGCAATGGCCCAGATTCTGGCGGGCCTGGGCGTTTTGCCGAGCGTGGTGGCGACGAGCCCCTTGGTCCGCTGCGTGCAGACGGCCGAGTTGCTTGCCGAGGCGGTCGGCGACCAGATGGGCAAGCCGCCGGCCCTGGTCGAATTCGACGCGCTACGGCCGGGCAGCGATTTGGACTCGCTCGTGGCGTGGACCCGCGAACAGGCCGAGGAGCACGACGAGGTGGCCTGGGTCGGCCATGCGCCCGACGTCGGACGGCTCGCCGGGATATTGATTGGTGGTTCGCCGGGGATTCGTTTCGCAAAGGCGGGCGTCGCCGCGATCCGCTTTGACGGCAAGCCCGCGCCGGGCGATGGCGAACTTCGCTGGCTGGTGACGGCGAAGATGCTGGGTTATTGATGGAAGATTGGCGCGGTATCTGATGCCGGACACGAAGCAATGCCGGCAGCAAGGATGGGCAAGCCATCCATGGCACACTTTGGAAAAGCTTGTGGCAAGGCGGGCTGCAAGCTGGCGCGAGCCGATCATGTGCTGGGCAGCTTGTTCGTGTTTTCGTTTTCGCCGCTGGTCGAATGGACAATGTGCAGCGCGACCAAGCGCGCGATGAGGACGGCCAGGTAGAGTTGGCCCGTCACCGCCTGGAGCGAGATCAGCGCGCGGGCAAGCGAGGTTCGCGGGATGATGTCGCCGTAGCCGAGGGTGGTCATCGTCACGAAGCTGAAGTAGACCGGATAGATGGCCGTTCGGCCGCGCAGTCGCATGAATTTGATCTCGGGCGCATCGGCTTGCGATTCGGCCATTGCCGACGAGGCGGCCTCTTTGTCGAGCAACGAGAAGGAGAACGAGCCATTCTCGGCGATGTCGATGAGCGAGTAGACGTCGGCCCAGGCGATGCCATGCAACAGGTAGACGCAAATAGCCGCGCATATCACGTTGCTTGTCACCTCGGTTTCGGCGAACAGATGGCGCACGACGACCACGATCACGTAGCTCAAGAACAAAATGTCGGCCACGGAGGTAGCGGCGAGGAGTCCCTCGTGATCGATGACGGAATCGAACGCCTGCAACAGAACCGCCGGCAGAGCCAGCGAGACGGCAAACCACGCCTTCTTCCGGTCGTCGCTCACGGCGAAAACCGCCGCGCAGAGCATCGACACCAGCACGGCGGCCAAGGCCACCTGGGTCAGTACTGGGTACCTGCGAGGCAGCGCCAGGTCGGTCACGGGGCCGACAAAGATCACGAGAATGAGCGTCGCCAGTAGGATCATGAATCGAAATCGGTGCATGGTCGTTCCCTTTCGACGGGGCTCACTCGATCCAGAGCACGATCGGCCGGGCGAACACGTGCTCGGCCGGCGAGTCGCCGTGGATGCCCACGACTTGCAGATAGGCCAATCCTCGGCCGAGGCGCGCGGCCTGCACGGTCACCTTGCCCGACGCGCCGTAAATCGTCTCCAAAACGCGGCCGTTGTGGCGAATCTCGATCCGCCGAGCGCTGGGTGACTCCGCGGTGACGTTCATCGCGCCGTCGTGGGCCATGGTTCGCGATTCGGTTGCGGCCGTGATCGTTCGTTTGTGGTTTTCGGTCGCGATCCAGACGATTTGCCGGCCTTGGGTGGAAATAGGTGCCGGTCCGATGGCCACGATGCGGAGTTCATGATAGCCGTCGCCGAGTTGCGTCGTGTCAAGCGAGAGCGGCTCGCCCGGCTTGGCGACGTGGACGCGCACCCCGTCGACGAACAACTCGAACCGGTCGATGGTCTGGTCGGCGTCGTTGGCCGCGGGCGCGGCTTCAGAGGGGGTTTCGGTGTTAGCCGCGCCGTTCGCGCCCGCAGCGTTCGGATCGCGGAAAGGCTGTTTGTGTGGAATCCTCGCCTTGGGCAGCAGCGTGAGCGTGCCGCTGAGCTTCTGTCCCGGCTGAAGATCGGCAACGGTTACTTCGGGAATGCGGGCGAACGGCTGGCACAGGGCGTCGCCCATAATCAGCTGCTGATACGGCCCGTGAATCGACTGATAGAACGCCTCGGCCATCGAGCATCCTCGCGCGTAATGCGCGTGGAGCATGGGGCTGGGGAACTTGGCGAGAATAAGATAGGGTTCGACGATCGTGCCCGACGCGCCGGCCGCGCCGTGTCGGATGAACTCGGTAAGGGGGGTTTGGCTGTGGTTGTTGAGCATGACTCCCCCGTAACTCGTCAGGTTGTCGCACAGAGCGCCCGGCAGCAGCGTGTTGCCCGTCTCGGCCCAGTTGAACTTGGCGGTCCCACAAGTCAATCCCAAGACGTTGTTCTTGCCTTTGGGCATGACGGCGTCAACGACTTCCGTGGGGAGCCCCAGTTCGTGCAACGCTTCCTGGGCCGGAGGATAGCCGGGAACGCGTTCTCTCGATCGGGAATCCTTCGTCGAGGTGAAGTAGAACTTGCCCGCCGGCATGGTGCCGTCGGCTTTCGCGGCGCGTCCGAGATAGGCAACCGTCTCGTCGATCGACAGTCCGTATCGTTTTTCGCTCGGTGCAACGGCAAGAATCGTGGAAAGCAGGTACCGATCGCCTTTCGCCGCCACGAGCCGGCCCAAGGCGTCAAACTGGTCGGCGCCGCGAAATCCCATCGTCGGTTCGGTCTGTCGGCCGCCGACGATGGGACGCATGTATCGGTTCACCGTCGGTACGGCATAGTTGAGATTCTTGCTCATCACGTAAGAGTAGAGATAGGTCAGGCCGGTCAAAGATGCCTGTTTGCCCAATACCTTGGGCCACTGCTTTGTGGCATCCGAGGCATCGGTCGTGGCCTTGTCGTGTGCGTCGGTGTCGGAAGCGAAAGAAACCCGCCACGGGAAGCCACTGGAATAGATAATGTAGTCAATCTGCCCGCCCAGCTTCCGCCGGTCGAGCGTTTCGAGGATGGGCGCGAGCATCTTCGTGCGAAACGCGGTGATGTCGACGACATCGGCGTTGGGGTTCGACGCGAGGTAGACGACGTTGCTGGCCGGAATGGCCCGCAACTGCATGTAATGATTCGCGACGGCCAGAGAGNNTTTGGGGTTGACGACGAGGCAAACGTTCTCGGGTCCGCCGCCGGCGAAGGCCTTACCGACGCAAGCCGTGAGTAGAACGACCGTCGACAGGAGAAATTTGTTTCGGAGAGACATGAATATCCGTGCCGTTTTGATGTTCGATCGTGCCCGCTACGTCATTCTACCACCAAAACGACCACGCGTTTGGGACCGTGGACGCCGAGAATCAGAATCTTCTCGATATCGGCCGTGCGGCTCGGTCCGGTAATGAAGACAAATTCGCCGCGTCGCGAGGGATCGGCGATCTGGGGGGTCACCTCCCGCCATGCGGCCGGCAGGTGCTCGCGGAGCGACTCGGCCCGGGCGACGATGAGGCACACGGGCGGCAGATAGCACATCATCCGTTCGACCGCCGTGCGGCATTCGATCAGGCAGCTACCCGTGTCGGCCAGCAAGAGATCGGAACTCAGCAGCGCAGCGTCGAGCCGCCCGATCGTCTCCTTGTCGGTCTCGTCGCCGACCCACGACACTTCGGCCGCCGTGAGTCCGTCGGTCAATTCGCGGGCCAGCGGCCGATCGACCGCGCCGAACGATTTGCATCCGATCTCACCAAGCACCTCGGTCAACTTCGCCCTAGCCGAATCGAGCGAACCGCACCAATGCAACTCGCCCTGCACGGCTTCGAGCTCGGCGGCGAAACGCGCCAGCATTGTCTTCCGATCGGGCTTCGTCTCGGGCCAAACCTCGGGCACCGACGGCGCGTCGACCTCCGGCCGGTCGGCAAGAGCTTGGCGAATACGTCCCAATATCGTGTCGCGATGGTTCATGTCAAACCTTTCCCTTCCGAAACGGCCGACTAGGCAGCTTGGGCAAATCGCGGCCGCGGGTCCAGGCGCCGAGATACCACGGTTTCCATGGCAGGAACTTGATCAGCGGCATTCCGAGCCGCATGGCCCAGGCCGCCATGCGGTATCGCCACGAGCCACCCATCG
>DOEZ01000522.1 GCA_003532715.1 Planctomycetaceae bacterium | reverse complement strand
GCCAGCGCGAGTTGATCATCGGCGATCGCAAGACCGGAAAGACCGCCATCTGCATCGACACGATCATCAATCAGAAGAACACCGATGTCAAGTGCTTCTACGTCGCCATCGGTCAGAAGGACTCGACCATCGCCGGTTTGATCGAGACGCTTCGGAAGCACGGCGCGATGGACTATACCACCGTGGTCGTCGCCGGCGCCGCCGATCCGGCCCCGTTGCAATACATCGCCCCCTATGCGGGCTGCGCGATGGCCGAGTATTTCATGTTCAACGGCCAACACGCACTGATTGTCTACGACGACCTCTCGAAACAGGCGACCGCCTATCGGCAACTCTCGCTGCTGATGCGGCGTCCGCCCGGACGCGAGGCGTATCCGGGCGACGTTTTCTACTGCCACAGCCGGCTGCTCGAACGAGCGGCCAAGCTCAGCGATGAACTTGGGGGTGGTTCGCTCACGGCCCTGCCGATCGTCGAAACGCTCGAAGGCGAGTTCTCGGCATACATCCCCACGAATGTCATCTCGATCACCGACGGCCAGATCTATCTGCAACCCGATCTGTTCTTCGCCGGTCAACGGCCGGCCATGAACGTGGGCATTTCGGTGTCGCGCGTCGGCGGATCGGCCCAGGTTCCGGCCATGAAGAAAGTGGCCGGCGGATTGCGGCTCGATCTGGCCGCCTTCCGCGAGTTGGAGGCTTTCGCCCAATTGGGCACCGATCTCGACGCGGCGACCCAAACCCGCCTGGACCGCGGCTACCGCATGACCGAACTGCTCAAGCAGGGCATCTACGATCCATTGCCCGTGAGCGAACAAGTGATGGTCATCTACGCCGGCACCCACGGATTTCTCGATCCGGTGCCCCTCGCCCACGTCGCCGATTGGGAAGAAGCATTCCTGGAATTCATTCGCGCGAACAAGGAAAGCCTGACCACAAAACTCACCGCCGACGGGCGAATGACCGACGAGATCACCTCCGAATTGGAGTCGACCCTGGCCGAGTTCAACAAGGCGTACCTGCAAGAAAAGGGCCTGAACGGAACAGCCCCTAATCCCTAATCCCCCAACTCCCAGCCATGCCCAAAGCCCGAGTACTCGACCGACGCCGTAAGTCGATCCAAGGAATCCGCAAGATCACGCGGACCATGGAGTTGATTTCAACGGCACGATTCAAGCGGGCCATGGATCGCGCCTCCGCGGCCACCGCCTACACCAAGCGGATCACCGAATTGACCCGGCACTTGGCCGATGCGGGTCTCGAAGTCGCCCACCCTCTCCTCGAGACGCATCCGGAGACGCACCGGGCCGTCTTGCTCGTCCTCTCGGGCAATCGAGGCATGTGCGCCGGCTACAACGCCAACATCCTCCGGCTCGCGCGAAATCGGCTGCGGGAACTCCAAAAAGCCGTTCCCCAGGTTGATCTTGAAGTGTCGGGCAAGAAGGCGATCACCGCGTTCCAGTTTCGCGGAATGACGCCCGATAAGGCATACACCCATTTCGAGGATCGTCCCGATCGAGAAGAAACGGATGCGTTGGCCGCCCGCTATATCGAAGACTACACCGCCGGGCGTCTCGATCGACTCGACGTGGTCTACACCCAGTTCGAGAGCCTCTCGCGTCAGCAGGCCGTCATCGAAACGCTGCTTCCCTTAACCGACCCGACGGAGACGCACGTCCGCCGCATCGCCGAATCGCCCTACGAGTTTCTTCCCTCGATCGAAAGCATCCTGAACGATGTGATTCCCACCGGCTTCAGAGTGCGGCTATTTAAGTGTTTTCTCGACGCCGCGGTGAGCGAACAAATCGCACGAATGGTCGCCATGAAATCGGCCACGGAGAACGCCGATTCGATGATCGGCCACCTGTCAATGGCCTACAACCGCGCGCGACAGGGCCAGATTACCACCGAACTTCTCGAAGTCATAAGCGGAGCGGAAGCGTTGAACTAACGGCCGACCGCCGCCCCATTTCACAAAACGCACCAAGCGAAAAAGCCATGCCCAAGAGCGAAACCACAACTGCCACGCAACACCCGACCAAGAACGTCGGTCGCGTCGTTCAGGTCATCGGATCGACGTTCGACGTCGAATTCCCGGAAGACAGCCTCCCGCCGATCCTCAACGCCGTTAAGATCGAATCGGATCGCAAGGGCATCAAGCTCAACCTGGTCGGTGAAGTCGAACAGCACATCGGCGGAGGGCGAGTTCGGTGCATCGCCCTGGGGAGCACCGACGGCATGATTCGCGGCATGGAGTGCGTCGATATGGGATCTCCCGTCAAGGTGCCCGTCGGCGACGCCACGTTGGGCCGCGTGTTCAACCTGATCGGCGAGGCGGTCGACGGCCGCGGTCCCGTCGAGGCCGACGAGTATTGGCCGATCCACCGCGAGGCCCCCCCGCTGGTCGATCTCTCGACCAAGACCGAGATCTTCGAGACGGGCATCAAGGTCATCGACCTGCTCACGCCGTTCGTTCGCGGCGGCAAGGCGGGTCTGTTCGGCGGAGCCGGATTGGGCAAGACGGTTATCCTCACCGAACTCATCGCCCGCATCGCCAGCGCCCACGGCGGACGCAGCGTCTTCGCCGGCGTCGGCGAACGAACGCGCGAGGGCAACGACCTTTGGCTCGAGATGAAGGAGTCGAAGGTCCTCGAGAAGGCGTGCCTGGTGTACGGCCAGATGAACGAGCCGCCCGGCGCGCGCGCCCGGGTGGGGCTGTCGGCCCTCACCGCCGCGGAGTACTTCCGCGACGAGGAAGGGCAGGACGTGCTGTTGTTCATCGACA
>DOEZ01000069.1 GCA_003532715.1 Planctomycetaceae bacterium | reverse complement strand
GCGAGGGAAATCAGCGTGAAGAAACGGCAGCTCCCCCCTGCCCCGCGCGAACCGGAAGCCTGCTCGAAACAACCGCCACCTTTCAGCCAAAGAGGGCCGAATGACATAGCGAGGATGCAGCCGCAAGTGTTCGAACACGGTCTGATGAAGAATCCCCCGGGCCGATCGGGTGGGCGGTTCGCGGTCGAAGAACAACTCGCGCGCGTCGCCCGGCGCGGCCGATTCGATCGCGAGAGGCAGTTGGCTCAATGCCCTTGCATTGAAGTACTTGAGCCGGCATTGATCCAGATTTCGGCAGAAATACAGCCCGTGAACCAGCCGTCGCGCCAGGGAATACTGAGAATCGAAAACGAGTCGCTCGAGGCTGTCGGCCACCCGATGGACGAGATCCCAATCGCCGCGATAGCGTGTCGAAACGGGCGGCGAAGCGGCCGGCCCCAAGACGATGCCCCGCCGGTCGAGCTGTCGCCGGAGATCGCCGAGATGGTCCTTGAGCGGTCGCCCTTGGCCGAGCGCCGCCAACGGACAGCTCCGCCGAACCGTAAGCCATGCGTTGCGGTCGAGCCGCACGGGCTGCAGCGGGAACATCCGGCAAATCCGCGGTTTGGCGTCCTCGCCAAACTCTTCGTGGATCCGGCAACGTCCCTCGGACGTCAGAAACACGCACTCGCCCGTGTCGCGATGGTCCAGCTCGAAGCGGTTGCCCAGCAAGCTCGATTTCCGCACGACGCGCACGCCGACCATGTCGGCGTGCTTGTCCCATTGCTGCTGCTTGAGTTGGGCCAAATCCGTCGCGTCGAGCGCGATGATCGTCCCGCGGCAGCAATACCCGCAGCCGTGACAGTCCCACCGCTCTTCCTTGGGCAGTACGCGGAGCGGGATGCTTGCCGAAGTGTAATTCCGTTTTGCCATGAGAGAGCAGAATAGCGACTATTTCGGAATCTTCAAGACCCCAGCATCTTTCGCGTTCGTGTGCCTCGGCATCACTCGCGGCCAACGCTCCGGCGGTAGGCGTCGATCTGCTCCTCCCAGCCGGGCGGGGGCTTCAAATCGCGCGACCCCCGCAGCCCGCGCGACGCGTCCTTGGTCGTGCCGCCGCGAAGGTCCGTTCGTCCGGGCCGCAATCCGAGGCTCTTGATCGCCTCGTCCAATTGTTGACGCGCGGCCTGACCCTTGGGGCCCTGCTGTTCGGCGCGGCGGAACATGGCGTCCCAGCGGTCGACGAATTCCTGCAATTGCTCGCGGTTCCAACCTCCCATCGCGTCGAGCAGTTTCGGGTCGGGTTTGTCCTTGGCCAACTGGTCCTTCAAGTATTCGAGAGCCATAACGGTTTGCTTCTTGGCATACTCGCGATTGAACGGGTCTTCGCCCGGCTCGCCCGGTTCGGTGGGCGGCGGCGTTTCGCCCGGCTTGCCGCCCCCGCCGGGTGCTTTCGCCGACACGCCGACGGCATTGGGGTCCTTGTCGGTGGTTCCTTCGGGCGTACCCTTTTGTTTCGGATCGACTTCGTCGGGCTTGAGCGGACGGCCGTCTTCACCCTCTTTCGCCTGATCGTCGGGCCGCGGCGTGCCCTCGGGTTTGCCTTCCGGTCGATCGCCCGGTTTGTCCTCGGGACTGTCGCCCGGTTTGCCCTCCTTCGGCTCCTTCGGTTCTTTTTCGTCGGGCTCCCCTGCCCTGCCATCTCGCCGGTCGTCCGACTCCTTGGCCGATCGGTCAGGCGACTCGGACTCCGGCTTCTTCTCGGATTCGTCGCGGGGTTTTCCCTCGCCCGGGTCGTCCGATTTCTTGTCGGTCGCGTCTTTGGGCTCGCCCTGCTTCCGGTCGGTCGCGTCGGAGGTCGGTTGATCCGGCTTGCCTTCGGGCTTCTCGGTTGCGTCTTCTTTCGACGCGCCCCCCTGCCCTGTTTGCTTCTCGTCTTCGGCGGCATCCTTTTCTCTGGATTCTCCGCCCGACTCGCCGCGCAGGCCGTCCTTCTTGTCGTCGGGGTTGCCTTCCGGTTTGCCTTCCGATGGCTCTTCTTGCTGGTCGGTCGGTTCGTCGGCCGATTCGTCTCCCGATTTGGCCTCGCGCTGATCTTTCTCGCGTTGGTCGAGCGCCTTTTGGATCACGTCGCCCGGGTTGGTCTCGCCGTCGATCGGCTCGGAAGGCTCGCCGGTGCCCTGTTGTTCGCCTTCGCCCGTCTGACGCTGATCCTGACCCGGCTGCGGCTGGTCTTGCTTCTGTTGGTCGCCCGGTTGGGGCTGGTCTTGTTTCTGCTGGTCGCCCGGCTGCGGTTGGTCTTGCTTCTGCTCGTCGCCTGGCTGCGGTTGGTCTTGCTTCTGCTCGTCGCCTGGCTGCGGTTGGTCCTGCTTTTGCTCGTCGCGCGGTTGCGGCTGATCTTGCTTCTGCTGATCGCCCGGTTGCGGTTGGTCCTGTTTCTGTTCGTCACCCGGCTGTGGTTGATCCTGCTTCTGCTCGTCACCCGGCTGTGGCTGGTCTTGCTTCTGCTGGTCGTCGGGCTGGAGCTGGTTGTCCGGCTGTTCTTGCGGTTGCTCCTGTTGATTCGGATCGGGCTCGACGATCGTGATCCAGTGTCGTTCGGTTTCGGCGTGGCCCGGCGTCGGGGTCTTGTTGTCCTTTGCCTCGGCCCAATACATGACCTCATCGCCCGGCTTGAGGCCCAGCCGCGCCGGTTCCAGCCGATAGTCGGCCTCGAAAACGCCCTTGTGCCCCGGGCTCGGCGGCGCGGCCTGCAACAGCGGCCGGATTGTGAGGCTGCGCTCGCCGCGGACCGCGCGAATGCCGACCTCGCGAAGCGCATAGTCGGGATCCTCGGCGCGGACCCGAAGCGGCAGTACCCCGTTCACGGGCAGTTGAATCCTCTGGTCGGGCGGGTCGACCAGGTCGACCGTTGGCGGAAGATCGGCAGTNNCGCGTCCCGCCGTGTCGGTGAAACGAAGCTGATAGCAGTCGTATTGCGGCCGGCCCGGGTTGTCGCGGTCCATGCGAAGTGTGAGCCGTCCGGTGGCCGTCCGGTCGTCGCGGGTCATCGACACGCCGCGCAGCCCCTTGCAGCCCGGGTCGATCTCGGCTCGCTCGATCGGCACGTTCGCCTTGCCGACAATCGTCACCTCGGTCCCCTCGATGGCTCGCAGGTCGCCTTGGCGTTCGACGGTCCGCGCGGCCAACTCGGTGTAGGCCGGATAGTTGTATCGGACCGATTCGACGACGATCGTCGGCGGGGTTTCGACGACAACCGAAAAGACGCGCGACCTCGCATCGCCGGCGGCCAGATAGTACGTCACGTTCTGCTGCAATCCGAAGCTGTCGGGCGGCAAGGTCGCCTCGTGCCGAAAGCCTCCCGGGCCGAGGTTCATCGGAATGCCCTGGTCGACGCTCTGGCCGTCGCCCGTGGTGAAGCGGAGCACGACCTGCTCGCCCTCGTCGAGCCCGGTCACCTTGGCCGAAACCGTCAGGTGTTGTCCCTGGAACGTCTCGGCGTCGCCGGGCTGGATGTCGGCGAACACGACGCGCGTCGGCGCGCCGATGCGCGACCAAGGCATCGCCACTCGCAAGGCCGAGGTCAGCGGGCTCTTGGGCGAGAGGATATGATACAGACCGCCGACGGCCAACAGCCCGACCAGCGTGTAGGCCAGCACGATCGCGTGGTGCCGGTCGACGGCCGCGTCGGGAGCTACGTGGGTCAGTTCATCGGTCGTCCGTCGTTCGATTTCGTGGGCAACCGCCGCCGGCACGGCTGCTCGCTCGCGGCGCAGCAGTAGGAAGTTGATCAGACTGTTCTTGAGCGAGGGGCGGCTCTGTTCGATCGTCTGTGCCACGTAGACCGGATTGATCCGCCCAAGCATCGGCCGAATGATCCGCAC
>DOEZ01000537.1 GCA_003532715.1 Planctomycetaceae bacterium | reverse complement strand
ATGGGAAAATGTCAAGGGTGGCGGCAGAATGCCGCCGCAGCCTGACAAACGAAGGCCGTTCGATTCATGATCCTTAGGCGACCTGGGCTGCGTCTGAGGCGGACGGCAGCTTTGCGCTCCATTTCGGTCGCATATGCCTCTCGATGCGAAACCCGAAAGCGGACGTTGCCAAGCGAGAGATGATCTTCTCAGAAGTGCCAGGAACAGACGTTCGAACATGAACGGGAAGCGCATGTTGACGCACGTTTCCTGGTGCATTAGTTGGGCGTGCCTCTGCAATCAATTCATGCCATTGTCGCTGAATGCCGATCTTTTCCCGAAGAAGACTGCACGCGATGCTCGACGATCTATCGGGATATATGAATTCTACCAAGACCAACGAGTTGTTGTCCCGTTTGGAGCATCGCAGTACCGATACGGCGCTCGCCGCAGAGGCCGAGCTATGTATGCTTTGGGCCGTCTCGCGTTGTGCTCACCTGAAGATTGAGCCGATTTTAACCGGCACCCGACGGCGTCCCGACGGGTTGTCCAGCGATCTCTTTTCATCCCCAGCCGTTATCGAAGTTCGTGCACTGTCGGACGACAGCTTCTCGGGTAAGGAGATGATGGATCGCACAGCGAACATCATCGCCGGCTTTGCGGATCGACTACGAAAAGGTGCCGGCAGACATCTGTATTTCGAATTTATGGAACGCCGCTACTGGGATAAGCGATTTCATCGGGAACGGTGTGTCGACCCGGAATTTCACCTATCGCCGGACATCAAGAAGGAGCTGCGCGAGTGGATTACCGCTGACAACTGGCCGACGCCGGACCGGATTCGAATTTCGGAAGACAAGACGGATGTAATCGTTAGTTGGCACAAGAGCACGGTCCCCCAGTTCCGTGTGCATTGCAGAATGCCGCCGGTCGCCTATGACCTTGAAGACAACCCTGTCTATAAGGCGCTGAAGAAAAAGGTCTCCCAGGTTAAAGAGGCAGGCGATCGAAGGCTGCGTTGTATCTTCCTGGTCGATGCGGGTTGCGACTTATTGCGCAGGCTGCGGCCTATGGGTGTACATGAAATCGGGGGCGGCTCAATCATTCAACATGCGCTTCGGAAGCTGAGCATCGACATGGTGTGCGTATTTTCACCATACCGGAAACGCCAACTCGTATTTGCACCCGAGTCGCATCTGTTCTGGCAGGTCACCTTCTTCGATAAACGCGAGGGAATGGCGGAAAGCGAATACAGCAATCTTCAAAAATTGGCAGCCCAACTACCGCACCCGCGGTTCGAGGGTTATCAGGCGCGAGATCTGCACCGGCAGGGTGCATTCGACCCTAGCAAGCATGGTTGGTATTTGGGGACACACGTTACGACAAGGGGAGCAGGGCAAATGACGATCAAAGTCTCGGCGCGTCTGGTGCAGGAGTATATGGCAGGACGTATGAATGCTGAAACGTTCCGCCAGCAGGCATTTGGCAACGAACGCAACTATTTTGAGATGGAACTGGCGCATGGCCATACGATCCGGGACGTACGATTTGAAAGTGCTGGCCTGGATGAAGATGATGATTACGTCGAGTTCGATCTGGATTTCGACTGGAGTGTGGCCTCACTTAAGTCATTAAAGCCAGTGCAATCTTAGCGTCGCGTTCAGGAACCCATCAGTTACATTCTGGAAGGCTCCTCGCTGAGGTATCGTGTTTGTCAGACGGAGTGGAAGATGGTCGATAAGGCTCTAAGTGTCGTGGAGCTATCTGAAATTGAAAAAGAGATCGTCGTCCTCAAGGCGATCAAGGAATTGGTCGACTCGATCGTCAATCCGGAAGTGCTAACGCTGAGTGACAAGGACCCGGTCGAGGTGCGTTTCCACTCGACGACACATGCAAAGTTCTTCAACCTCGTGTTGGTAGACCTTCTGTCGAAGATCGACGAGAAGGGCTTCGTCGAACCAGACACTTATCTCTCCTGCCTAGCGGCGATTACTGAAAATCCGCATTTTAACGTCGATGGCTCGGTCGGTGATCTCGCGGCATCAACGCAACAGTTCCGGGCTTGGCTGGATACACGGTTCGTCATGGAGGAAGTATGGTTGCCTTCAATTGAAACCAAAATGAACCTCGAACTGAGCCGGATTGAACTGGTCAAGATTGGCGGCAACATTTGCCGACATAACTTCCTGCGAGCGGTAGGGATTTCCATGGATGTCCGAAAAATGCTGAGGCAGAATGGCGTCAACATCACACTTGACCAAGCACTACTAATACTATCCGAACTGAACGAATGGCTGTACAACAACGTGTTTTATTACCACAGCAGCACGATTGCTGAGTTCTTGAATAATATTCGTTTGGGCATCTATACGTACCTGCAACCTGAGCTCTCACGCAGCATCGTCATGGAAGCCGGAGTTCCCCCTATCTATCGCTATGCTTACCCGGATGGCGTAGTGACCGCCTTTGGAAAAGACTGCTACTGGACCCTTATGAACGAGGTCAGGACGAAGCCGTACATGAGGCGCTTCGAGGTCACAGAATTGCTTAAGAAGCGCTACTGATTCCGTAGTTGGAACTTCCGTTTCGGGTCATGAACTGGCGGACCTGCAGCCAGTTTTTTTCGACCGAATCGTGCCAAATGGAAAAGTTTCTAGGCGTTTCAGGAGTGGTGTGGTTTGTAGAACGCTTCAAAATGGAGGGTTTTGAGGAATACTTCAAAAATTCGGAAAGTAGGAAAGGTGTATCTCGAACTTTGATCCGTCTGCGGTCTCGAAGATGACGGAAAACCGGGGCGCCGTATGTCCCTGATCCCAACTTACCGAAAACGCCTCTGGCAGGTCAGAGCCATATTTCACCACGCTAACCGGATTTCCGAAAAGATCGCGCCCTTTCAGAAAGAAACATCTCTCCAAATCACGAAGACGGGTCTCCTCATCTTCGCATTTATGGTTGCCGCCTTGATCCCGTTCAAATGGCATAAACAATGAAATGAGATATGCCTTGGTTTCTCGTGCGCTGATGTTGTCTGGCAATATCTGCTCAGAGAGCGATGCATCATAAGGCGAAAGCCGTTCACGCATTCCAGAGTATTGGATCTTTCTATTGTCCTCGCTCAACAGAAATATAGAGAAGGCCACTATTGACACCGGTCGATCCGATGCGTTGTGAATCCTCACCTTCCAAGTGACCGGGCCCACTGAGGGCGCAGGCGAACCGCTCTTTAAACTGATTGATCCGAAGGGATTGATTTCCAGTTGTCGTCCCAGTTCAACTCGACCTTCGCTTGTCGGTTCGATCTTGTCAGAAGCAGGGGCGAATTGATGCCAAGCAGTTACAGCGGCAAGGCTCAATCCAAGAGCTGCAATAATGGAATTGAATGTTTCGTGCTTCATTGCACTACCGCTTCGACTGTCGGACCGCACGGTCGCAGAAGCGTGCGCCTTCAAACAAGGCTTAAAGATCTCGTGGCAAAAACTCAACGTCAAAAGCGGTTGTTACTGGTACGCGATCGTATGGCGCCGGAAACAACTGCAGCATTTCAAACACCGCAACAACACCTCCGTGGCTTTGGAGCGCTGTTGGTGGCTCCCCGCATTTCCGCTTCGGGGTCAATCTCTGCCGAGGCAGCGACGAGCTGCGATGTCCACTTTCCCCATTTGGCAACCGATAGCCGCCTTTCCGCTTTCGGCCCCCATCCGCCTTCGGCCCGTCCATATCCACCAACCCTTGGAATACGCGGCACA
>DOEZ01000370.1 GCA_003532715.1 Planctomycetaceae bacterium | reverse complement strand
CACCCGCCGTCGAACGGCGGATTAACATCCGGACCGGTTCCTTATCGTGTTGTGCCCATTGATGCTTCGCCAAAATGCCATTCTTTCGGGTAGGGAAACGGCCCAATAGGACCACGGAATTCTATCGACCACCCTCTTTCCCGTCAACCTTGGAAGTAGCCGATTTCGTGGAAAAACGGGTATTCTTGCCCTGCGCACTACCAAAAGGCGAATTGCGAACCGATGGTGTGAGGTATATGAGCGAAGGACAAGGAACGTGAGGTTGCGACAATTTGCTTCAATTCGGGTATTTGGGCAATAGGGGTCATGCGACACGTTGGCTCTCTTCCGCTGTTCGACAATGGGAATTAGAATGCCGACTCTTCGGCGCGACGCGTCTTGCCCGACGATCTTCGCCGGAACGTTTTGTTCTAGACCGAGGTTCAGATGAAGCGCCAGCCCCTGCGTTCCGCCGACCTTTTACAGGTCTGTCGAGGTTTCCTGATGGGTGGTGCCGACATAATCCCGGGCGTTTCCGGCGGTACGATGGCCTTGATTCTAGGCATCTACGAGCGACTGGTAACGGCCATCAGCCACGTGGACACCGAACTGGTCGACCTCGTGCGCCGGCGTCACTGGCTCGATGCGGCGGCCCACGTCGATCTGCGGTTTTTGGTTACCCTGGGGACCGGCATTCTGCTGGGAATTGCCAGCCTGGCCACCCTAATGACGTACCTGATCGACCACCACCCCCAGCCGACCTTGGCCGTCTTCTTTGGTCTGATCGTCGCCTCGAGCCTGCTGGTGGCCCGCATGGTCGAACATTGGAATGCGTTCAATGTGGCGTTGGCCGTCATTGGCGTCATTTTCGCCTACTGGTTGGTGGGGCAGCCGATTTCGGAGGGCGTCGACGGCTACGGGTACCTGTTTCTGTGTGGCATCGTGGCCATTTGTGCCATGATTTTGCCCGGCATCAGCGGCGCGTTCATCCTTCTGATCATGGGCAAGTATTTCGACGTGACGGGCATTATCACCGAGTTGGTTCACGGCAATGTGACCGGCGAGCATGTGCTGACGCTGGCCGTTTTTGCATGCGGTTGCGTGGTTGGCCTGCTGTCGTTCAGCAAGGTATTGCGTTGGCTCTTGAGCCGCCATCACGCGGCCACGATGGCCGTGCTCGGTGGCTTCATGGTCGGTTCGCTCCGCAGACTGTGGCCGTTCAAAGACCTGCCACCGGACCAGGCGGTCATCGATTTCAAGCACCAGCAGTACGCCAATGTGCTGCCGACCCGGCTGGACGGTACGTTCTGGCTGGTCGTGGCTTTGATCGTTGCCGCGATCGTCTTCGTATTGCTGCTGGACCGGTTTTCGCGGAGTCGGCAGGACGAAACTGGGCGGAAAACCGATGCGTAAGCCGCTTTTTCCGCCAGTCCAGCCGCATGGATCCTCCCGGGAATGGGGAGAACCTGACATTGACCCCCACTCGGGTTTCACTAAAATGGCTCAATTCCGTATCTTATTCCACATCGCGAGAGACGCACCCTGGCTGAGTCCATGACCGAACCAAACGACCCACTAGAAAACGATCAAGAGAGGCTTGTCGGCGGCGAGATGCTGGAAGCCTCGCGCCGCGAGAAGCTCCGCAAGATCGAGGCCATGGGCATCGATCCTTGGGGAAGCCGTTTCGACGGCCATTTGTCCATCGGCGCTATCCGAGCCAAGCAGAGCGAGATTGTCGTCGAGCCGGCCGGGGACTGTGCAACGGGCACGCCACCGGAACAGCACGGCCCCAAAATCCGCGCGGCTGGCCGCATCTTCTTGCGGCGCAAGAAGGGCAAGCTCATCTTCATGGACATCCGCGACTGGACCGGGCAAATCCAGCTCTTTGTCGGCAAGAACCAGGTCCGCGAGCAGGATTGGGAGTTGGCCCAGCATCTCGACCTGGGCGACATCATCGGGGTCGACGGAGAACTGCGCAACACGCGAACCGGCGAGTTGACCATTTTCGTCGAGCAACTGCACTTTCTGTGCAAGTCGATCGAAACGCCCCCGGCCAAGCACAAAGGGCTGACCGACCCGGAGCTTCGACAGCGCCGGCGTTATCTCGATTTGATCCACACCGACGGATCGTTGGAACGAGCGCTGAAACGGACCAAGATCGTGCAGTCGATCCGCAACACGTTGGCCCGCCAGGATTTCGTCGAGGTCGAGGGCCCGACGCTCCACGCCATCGCCGGCGGTGCGGCCGCGCGACCGTTCATTACCCACCACAACGCGCTGGACATCGACCTGTTCCTGCGGATCGCGCTGGAACTACACCTCAAGCGGCTGTTGGTCGGCGGGATCGAGCGGGTTTACGAGTTGGGTCGCGTTTACCGCAACGAGGGAATCGACGCTCGGCACAATCCCGAATTCACCATGCTCGAGATCTATCAGGCCTACGGCAACTACGAGACGATGATGGACCTGACCGAGCGGATCATCGTCGAGGCGATTGAGGCGACCGGCCAGCCGTTCAAACTCGCTTGGGGCGACGTCGAGATCGACTTCACGCCTCCCTTTCAGCGAAAGACCTACAACGAGTTGTTCGCCGAACATACCGGGGTGGCGGCCGACGACGAGCCGGGCATCCGCGCGCTGGCCGAACAAATCGGTTTCGCCCAACGTAACAAGCACATCGACGTGGTTAAGAACGAATTGTTCGAGGCGAAGGTCGAGGACGCGCTGAAAGGGCCCGTCTTCGTTTACGACTATCCGGCCAGCATCTGCCCCTTGACCAAGCGCAAGGCGGGCGACCCGGCGATTGCCGAGCGATTCGAGCTTTTCATCGAAGGCATGGAATTGGCCAACGCCTATACCGAGCTGAACAACCCGGACTTGCAGGAAGAACTGTTCAGCCGCCAGTTGGACGGCCTGCCCGAGGAAGAATCGATGGCCAAGATGGACCGCGACTTTCTGCGGGCGTTGCGTCATGGAATGCCGCCGGCCGGCGGGCTGGGCGTGGGCATCGACCGGCTGGTCATGCTGCTGACCGGCGCCACGACGATTCGCGAGGTGATTCTGTTCCCACTGCTGCGACCCGAGGTCGAGTAGCAATCGCTTCCGGAGGAAAACACGGATGTACAAATTTCTCATTTGCTGGCGCTATCTCCGCACGCGGTACATTGCCCTGGTTTCGATCGTGAGCGTCATGCTGGGCGTGGCCACCATGATCGTGGTCAATAGCGTGATGTCGGGCTTTGTCAGCGAGATGCACAACCGGCTCCACGGCATTCTCTCGGACGTCGTGCTCGAATCGCGAAACTACAACGGATTCTCCGATCCCCAGGAGAAAATGGACAAGATCAGGGAGGTAGCGGGCGACCAGGTCGAGGCCATGACGGCCACCGTGGTCGTCCCCGCGCTGCTGACCTTCCGCGCCGGCGGCGAGTCGCACCATCGGCCCATTCAGTTGGTCGGCGTCGACGCGGCAACCCAGGGCGAGGTCAGCGCCTTCTGCAAGTATTTGCAGCACCCCGAAAACCGAAAACACCCCAGCTTCGAGCTTCGCCACGGCGGCTATGACACGCTCGACCATCAGGCGGGCAGCGACGCGAAACCACGCGAACAAATGGCCATCGCCGGCTGGGAATACCGTCGTCGCTGGGCCGACTGGGCCAAGGCCGAGACGGTTCGCCGCGATTTAGAGGAACAGAGACAACCGCGGACCGGGTCGGCAGACAATTTGCCCGCCGATCCGTTCGCGGCCGTTCGCGCCGAAGAGCCCGAGGTCGTCTTCGATCCGGCCAAGGATCAGTACGACGGCGTGGTTCTCGGCATGGCCTTGGCGGTCGGCTATCGCGACGAACAGGGACTCGACCACTTCATGCTTATGCCGGGCGACGACATCCGGTTGACGACCGCGACCGCCGGCGAACCGCCCAAGTTTCAAACCAAGACGTTCACGGTCGTCGACCTGTACGAGAGCAAGATGAGCGAATACGACTCGCAACTGGTCTTCGTGCCCATCGACAAGCTCCAGCAGATGCGCGGGATGATCGACCCGACGACCGGCGTCGGCATGGTCAACCAGATTCAGATCAAGCTCAAACCGGGCGCCGACGGCGTCGAGGTCCGTAATCGGCTCCAAAAAGCGTTCGCCTCGACGCATTTCATTGTTTCGACGTGGCAGGACAAGCAAGGCCCGCTGCTCTCGGCGGTGTACATGGAAATCGCCATCCTCAACATCCTGTTGTTCTTTATCATCGCGGTGGCCGGTTTCGGCATTTTGGCCATCTTTCTGATGATCGTCGTCGAGAAGACCCGCGACATCGGCATCCTCAAGTCGCTCGGCGCTTCGCGAGCCGGCATCATGGGCATCTTCCTCGGCTACGGATTGTCGCTGGGGATTGTCGGCTCGGGCGTTGGAATGGTCTTGGGGCTGGCTTTCGTCCACAACATCAACGAGATCGCCGATTGGCTCGGCGAGTTGACCGGAAAGCCGTTGTTCGATCCGAGCATCTACTACTTCTACAAGATTCCGACGATCGTCAATCCCTGGACCATCGCCTGGATCGTGCTCGGCGCGTTGGGAATCGCCGTACTCTCCAGCATCCTGCCGGCGTTGCGGGCGGCCCTGCTGCATCCCGTGGAGGCTCTTCGCTATGAATAGACACGTGTCTCGCGAAATACTCGACGACCACGGAGATTGTTCGACGACGCAGTTGGCGACGACGCGAGGCCCCGTCGCGCTCGACGCGAAGTCCCACGCGTCGGTCGAGCCTCGCCGAATCGATCCGGCCCACGCTCAGGGCGACGTGCTGCGGACCACGGGGCTGTTCAAGAGTTTTCGCAAGGGTCCGGTCGAGGTGCCCGTCCTGCGCGGCGTCGACATGAGCGTACGCCGAGGCGAATTGCTGGCGATCATCGGACAGAGCGGCTCGGGCAAGAGCACGCTGTTGCACTTGCTCGGCACGCTCGACGCGCCCGACGAAGGTGAGGTCCATTTCGAGGGTCGGCGGATCGACAATCTTTCGAGCGCCCAACGCGACCTGCTTCGCAATCGCCGGTTCGGGATGATCTTCCAGTTCTACCACCTGTTGCCCGAGCTAAACGTCCTGGAAAATGTGCTTACGCCGCTGATGATTACTGAAAGCGTCCTCGGCTACCTGCTGCGGCGACGCCACCATCGCCGGCGAGCCACGGAGCTTCTGGAACTCCTCGGGCTGGATCATCGGCTCACGCACAAGCCTCGCGAGCTGTCGGGCGGGGAGATGCAGCGGACGGCAATTGCCCGGGCACTGGTGACCAATCCCGACCTGCTTCTGGCCGACGAGCCGACCGGAAACCTCGATCACGAGACGGGCCGCGAAATCCTCGAGGTTCTGCGAGCCTTGAATCGTGAGCAAAACCTGACTATAGTCATGGTAACGCATGACCAGAGCATCGCCGACCAAGCCGATCGGGTGGTACGCCTGGTCGACGGCCAGGTCCAGAACGCCTAATCCCCAGGCCCCAACCCCCAACCCCCTCACTCCCATGTCGCTCAAGATCTACATCAACGGGCAACTCGTCGACCGGGAAAACGCCACGATCAGCGTTTTCGACCACGGCCTACTCTACGGCGACGGCGTGTTCGAGGGAATCCGCAGCTACGGGGGTCGGGTCTTTCGGCTTCGCGAGCATCTCGATCGCCTTTGGGATTCGGCCAAGGCCATCTGGCTTAGCATCCCCATGTCGAAGGACGAGATGGCCAAGGCAATCGAAGACACCTTGGCGGCCAACGGCATTCGCGACGGGTATATTCGGCTGATCATCACGCGGGGCGTCGGTACGTTGGGCCTGAACCCGAGCGAGTGCCACGATCCCCAGGTGATCATCATCGCCGACAAGATCGCGCTCTATCCGGTTGAGTTGTATGAGAAAGGGTTGGAAATCGTCACGGTCAGCACCATGCGCAACCACCCGGCCGCGCTGAACCCTCGCATCAAGTCGCTCAACTACCTGAACAACATCCTGGCGAAGATCGAAGGGCTTCAGGCCGGCTGCATCGAAGCCCTCATGCTCAACCACAAGGGCGAGGTGGCCGAATGCACGGGCGACAATATCTTCGTCGTCCGCGGCGGTCGGCTCCTCACTCCGCCGAACGAGGCGGGCATTCTCGAAGGCGTCACCCGCGACGTCGTCATCGACTTGGCTCGGCAGTCGGGCATCGAGGTCCGCGAAACGCCTCTGACCAAGCACGACGTTTTCATTGCCGACGAATGCTTTTTGACCGGCACGGCCGCCGAGATCATTCCGGTGGTGAAGGTCGACAGCCGCCCGATCGGCGACGGACGGCCCGGCACGATCACGCACAAGCTCATCGGGCTTTTCAAGAAGCTCACGCAGTCCTGATCGCGATCTACTCGGTTTCGCCCTGGACGGTTAGCACGAGTCGCCGGCGGCTCGCGCGACGACGGTGTTCCCAGAGGAAGATGCCCTGCCACGTGCCCAGACGAAGGCGGCCGTCTCCGATGGGGATTGTCAGCGAACATCCGGTCAGCGAGGTTTTGACGTGAGCCGGCATGTCATCGCGGCCTTCGATCGTGTGATAGTACGGAAAATCCTCGCTCGCCAGCGAATCGAGCACGCGCTGAAGATCGGCCGGAACGTCGGAATCGGCGTTTTCGTTCAGCGTCAGCGATGCGGACGTGTGCTGAAGGAAAATGTGTAGTAGTCCGATCTTGAATTGATTCAACTCGGGCAGGGCAGCGACGATCTCGCGGGTGATCAAATGGCATCCTTGCCCAACGGCGGGCAGTTGAATCTCGCGTTGTATCCAAGGCACGGTTTTGACTCCTCAAAAAGTGTGTGGCGTCTCCGGGTCAGCTTAGCGGGTACCTGCTCTGGACGGTAGAGCCGGTCGTCCGAAACATGCCGCACCGCATGTCGGGCGGGCGGTGGGATTTTTTTGGACCGTTTTTCAGAGTCGCAGTAGAATGGCCACGGCGGTCGGATCGAGCGGGCCTTGCGGCGCGAACCAGACGCCGGTTGTCCGGTCTCTACCCTTAAGGAAAGCACGAGCCGAGGGCCGCGAACCGATTTTTGGCCGGATGCGTAACATATGGAGTGAAACGAACGAGCAAAGGGTGGTTACTTCGGTGGAATCGCAAAGACAACACAGGGCGAGTTGTCGGCCACGGTCGGCAGAGTCTGGCCAACCGCGAGTTTCTGTTTTTTCGGCGATGAGACCGGAAACGTCCGACTTCGAGCAAGCGGCAAAGTCCCCTGTTTTGGGGCGGAAATGCGGAATTACTTGTAAGAAAATCATTTTTTAACCATTGACTATTGATTTGATTCGTGAATAATAAGTAGTTCATACGCGAGCCAAACCCCTACCTGTGAGGGTCAGCCCCGCCCCATTCTGTTTTGGTCGCGTGAACCGATCAACATTGCTGTTGCTCCTTAGTTTCCCATGTTTTTTCGAGCCGAGTCCCTCGGCCAGTGTTGTTGTCTTTCTTGGATGGAGAGTGGTACTGAGATGCGGAACGTTTTTGAGGCCATTTTGGAAACTGGACACGACGAAGACTTCGTGCCCCACGAGGGTGAAGACTTCACTGCAACCGAAGCGCCGGCGGGTTCTCGGGCGAAGCTCGACATGCTGGCGCGTCGTGTTGAACTCGGACTGCCCTTGTGGCATCCGTCGGACCGCTGCGATTACAGCGGCCTGACCGGCGCGGTTCGTCCGCGCGAGTAGCGGTTCAGACTCCTCCCAGCCGCGCGCCTTGCTCTTGCCGGGCGGCGCGCGGCTCGGGCGTGGTCCCCGCGGCCACGTCCGATCCCTCCCGCCCATCCCCGGCAGCTTCCTTGGTCAGGCAAGACGATCGTTCCGCGCGCCGTGGGCGCTCGGAAACGTCGGCGAGCATAACTGGTGGGGCTCGCGGAGCTCGACCCACCCCACGTTCTTAGAAAAAGCCTATCGCGAGCCGCGAGGTCGGCGGAAGGGGTCAATTTCGCCGACCGGCTTACGGGCCCTTCTCCGCCGCCACGAGCATCTCGAAATCTTCGGGCGTCAGCGGGTGTTCCCGGCTGAATTGCCCCAGCCGGCAGCCGAAGATTTCGACCCGGGCAAATCCGGCCGTCCGCAGCAGCCATGCGATTTCGGGCGGCGTGTAATAGCGTTCGTTGGTTTCGACCGTGTGCGTTTCGCCCGCGTCGTCGGTGAAGGTCAAGTCGGCCTGTTCGCGAAACGTCATCAAGTCGAACGTCAGCTTGCCGGTTGTCGCGCCCGACTCGTTCGCGTTGAGAAAGTCCTTGACCGAATGGAAGAGCGGGAACAGGGCGTTGAGCGTCGTCATGAGCAGTTTTCCCCCGGGACGCAACGCCACGCCGGCGTGCCGGAGAATGGCGTGGTTCTTCTCATCGGTTTCCATCAACGGAAACGCCCCTTCGCAAAACATGATGGCGGCGTCGAATTCCGCCGTGAAATGCGGCTGCGTCGCGTCGCGGCGCTGGAAGTCGATGGTCACGCCGGCCTCGGCGGCCTTCTCCCGGGCACGCCGAAGCTGGCCCTCGGAAAGATCGAAGCCGGTGACGCGGTAGCCCCGCCGGGCAAGTTCGATCACATGGCGGCCCGTGCCGCAACCGATGTCGAGGATTCGCTTCGATCGATCGGCCGCCAGTTCGCGCTCGACGAAGTCCACTTCGCCAACCGTTCCCTGCGTGAAGCACTCCTTATCGTAAGTCTCGCCGTAATTCGCAAAGAGCGTTTCGTACCACTGCGACATGTTGGAGTCCTCCGGTTATGCGGGAAGCTGGAAGTTTCATCGACTACCCCAACAGCCAATGCGGGGCTCAAGCGTCGGACACGATCCGGCTATCCGGAGTTCGCGCCATTGAGATTTGAAAAGGCCGTCATTCGAGAATGGCAAGGTGGGGCGACGAGTGGCCGAACGACTATCATCGATCTTGTGCGGCGTTTTCCCGGCCACTCGTCGCCCCACCCTACGCCTGCTATAATGCACGGACATCTTCCCGCCACCGTTCCGCTCGTGCAAGGAGTAACGCCATGTTCCTCGCCTCTCGCCTTCGTTTGTTGTTATTGACCGTCGCGACGGGATTGATCCTCGCCGTTGCGATTGTACAGGCCGCGCCCCCCTCGGTCGATCTCATTCACAAACCCTATGAACTCGACACGGGCATGGTGAGCCGGTCGATTTCGTTCGAGAATCCCACCGGCGCGCCGGGCGAAGGGGGCAAAGCGGCCCATCCGAGTCTTGGTGTCGGCCGAAAGGGCGCGCCCAACCGGTGCATCAAGCCGGGCGAGACGGTTCAGCTTTGCGACATCGAAGGTCCGGGCGTCATCCGCCATATTTGGATGACGGCCGACGGCCGCAGCGAACGATTTCGCAAATTGGTTATCCGCGGCTATTGGGAAGGCCAGGAGCATCCCAGCATCGAATGCCCCGTGGGCGACTTCTTCGGCTTCGCCCACTCGAAGGTAACCGGCTATCAGTCGGCCGTGCATAGCCTCGGCCCGAAGGCGGGCATGAATATCTGGCTGCCCATGCCGTTCAACCGGCGAGCCCGCTTCACGTTCACCAACGAGAACGACTTCGAGGTTTGGATGTACTACCAGATCGACTACACGCTACAGCCGGCCTTGCCCGACGACGCGGGGCGGTTGCATGTATGTTTCCGCTGCGAGAATCCGACGACGCTCAAGGAGGACTTTGTACTGCTGCCGCAGCGCAATCAGAAGGGTCGCTTCATCGGATCGCTCATGGGCATTCGGACCGAGCATCCACACTGGTGGGGCGAAGGCGAAATGAAAGCCTATCTCGACGGCGACACCGACTTCCCGACCATCTGCGGCACGGGGGCCGAGGACTATGTGGGCCTTTCCTGGGGGATCCAGGAAGCGACGTTTCTCTACAACGGCTGCTCGTTGAACCAGAAGGACGCCAACGGCCACACGTTCGTCACGATGTACCGCTGGCATTTGCCCGACCCGATCGTGTGGCGCAAAGAAGCCCGGATTACGATCCAGCAAATGTCGGCGTACGACAGGGCCATACACGAAACCCAGGACGACTGGTCGTGCGCGACGTTCTNNTCGCTTCCCCCGATGCCCAGCGCCCAACAGCGGGGCAAGCACCTGATGGTTCCGGCGAAGTAGATTTCGGTCAGTTCCCGCTCGAAATCGACAATCGTCGGATTGCAGGGCGGCGGAACGCATGCGCCCATGTGGGCCGAATTATTGACGATGTAACACTAGCCCGACGCTCGCAAGCGAGGATTCTGAAACGAGTCATCCTCGCTTGCGTTTCGAGCCAGTTTGGGCCCGTGAAGAATCCATTCTACGCGGCGTCGCGGGCTGCGTCGGACCGCGTCTTGCTGTCCGAGGCGATTTCTTCGCGAAGAACCACCACGCTGGCGGGAGCCTCGATGCCGAGGCGAACCCGATCACCCGATACCCGCACGACCGTGACAACGATGGACTCGCCGAGCCTGATGCGTTCGCTTTCGCGTCGTGACAGGACCAACATGGAAGGATCTCCGTATCGAATATGTTAGGGTTTATGAATCCGTTCAAACGGCCGTCCGTCTTTACGCCGCCATTCGTTCGAGGTCGGGCGCCTCGACGACCTGCGTTTTCAAAAATCGCTCTCCCGTGGAATCGTAGAAGAGAATCCGATTCCGCTCGGTTTCCCAGATTGCCGTGAACTTCACGGCACGAGGACCGTGCAGGCAGTAGTGGATTCCACAGGGTTTGCCGCTTCGCAGAAGCAGCCGCTCGGTCATTTCGAATGCCCCGTTTCGGAGTTGGTAGAAGTTACAAAAGGTTTCGTTTACATAGTCGCGGACGTCGTTTAGACTGCCAAATTGCAGAACGCTCGTAACCATTTGGGGTGGGTTCTCCTGGCTATGCGCGAAGCTGAAGTAGATAGGGGCTCCGCACTGGTGGTGGAGAATAGGGTGAGTGCCAACAAGAGAGACTATCGGCAAAATGAGCCGGATGGCTTCACGGCAGAATAGGTCATTTTAGAACATCCCCGATATCCGCGAAAAATAAAACGATTGAATCGCGGACGGATTCTAGGATGAGATTTTCGCCTCGGGCTACTCGGTCGCGGCGTATGCCTTGAACGCCTCGGGCAAATTCGCCTCGGTGGCGTCGCCCTTGTGGAAGAGGAACCGATAACGCAGGGTCATCGACTCGCCCTTGGGTATCGTGTAGGACCCGTCGACACCGTCCTTCTTCTCGAAGTCGTGCCACCCGAAGGGGTTCGCCGCTCCCAGCCCGTAGGTCCGCGCGTGCCAGTGGGTCGGATAGCGGAAGCTGTCGGGGTGGTTCATGATGCAGATGCCGACCGGTTCGCCGTCGAGCTTGCCCGAGTAGTCGACCCACGACGCGCGTTTGGCCCACACCTGGCCGTCGACGTGGCCGTCGCTGTTGGTCAAACGGCCGCCTTTTTTCGCATCGGGCTTCAGCGGCGCGGCCACGCGAATGCTCATCGTTCCTTCTTTCGTGTCGCCGAACGTGACCGGCCCGTCGACCGCGCGGAGCGTGATGTCGAAATCGATCCATCGCGCATCGTCATCGCCGCCGAAACGGAGCGTTCGCTCGTCTTCCAAGACCTTGTTGCCCTTGGGGTCGAGCCAGTCGTTGACCGTTGTGACGACGGCCTCCTTGCCGCTTTCGATCTTGAGGAACTCGCGATGCTTCACCAACTCGCCGCGGACGCCTTGGCGGCGACGCTTTTCGCTCGGCTCGTTCCAGAAGTTATGCCCGTTGACGTTGCCATGGCCGAACCAGAGCGAGCGGTGGTGGATGTGGTCGTCCTTTTCATCGG
>DOEZ01000474.1 GCA_003532715.1 Planctomycetaceae bacterium | reverse complement strand
GGGTGGCGGACGAGCATGTCCTGGCGGAATACGTCGGGCGACACGGGTTCGAGGTCGCCCTCGCCTGCCATCTCGGCCGCCGTCGTCAGGCCCACTGCGGTGGGCATGGCCTGTCGCCTGTCGCGAGGCACGTCCCAGCGCTGGCTTTCGGCCATCGCCGAATAGCCGACCGAGTCGAAACCGATCACTTCCATTCCGGCGCGAGGCAGCTCGAGCAGAAAGGAACTCGGAATCGTGATTTTGCGCTGCCCGCGAAAATCGCGGCACTGCGCCACGCTGATCTGCAGCTCTTCCTCCGCACGCGTAATGCCCACGAACATCAGCCGTCGTTCCTCTTCGAGTTGTGCCGGGTTGTCGCGGCTGCGTTCGTGCGGCAGCAGTCCCTCCTCGGCCGCCACGAGGTAGACGACCGGGAATTCGAGCCCCTTCGAGGCATGCAGCGTCATCAGCGTCACCCGGTCGTTTTCAACCTCCCAGTCGTCCGTGTCGTTGACGAGGCTCGTCTCTTCGAGGAACTCCTCGATGTGCCCCCCGCCCGAATAACGCTCGTCGAAATCGCGTCCGACCGACAGCAATTCGTCGATGTTGGCCACTCGCTGCTGATCCTCTTCGGCGTCCGACTGCTCCCACTGCGCCCGGCAGCCCGATTCGGCGATGACGTTTCCCAGCAGTTCCTCGATCGGGGCATTGACCAGCGGCACGAGGCGGTCGAACATCGCCACGAACTTGGCGACCAAGCCGGCGCTGCGCGCCGAGAGCGACGGAATCGAGCGACTCTGCCGCGCGGCCTCCAGGAGCGTGAGCCCCTCGCGACGGGCAAACGCGGTCATTCGGTCGATCGTCGTTTTGCCGATCCCCCGGGCGGGCGTGTTGATGACTCGCAAGAGCGCCATGTCGTTCGCCGGATTGGCCAACAATTGGACGTAGGCCATCACGTCCTTAATCTCCTTGCGTTGGAAGAACTCGAGGCCGCGGATCATCTGGAAGGGCACGCCCTGCTCGCGCAGCGCGCGTTCGAAGGCCAGCGACAGGGCGTTGACGCGATAGAAGACGGCGAAATCGCACGCGCGTCGCCGGCCGCTTCGGATCTGCTCGGCGATTTGCGAGGCGACGTCGCCCGCCTCGTCCTTGTGGCTGGAGTAACGGNNGTTCTCGGTAAAGAGGTCCTTCTGCTTGCGCCGCACGTTGTGTGCGATCAGTTCGGCCGCCACCGCGAGAATTCGCTTCGTGCTGCGATAGTTGCGTTCGAGGCGAACAACTCGAACGGCGGGGAAGTCCTCCTCGAATTCGAGAATGTTCCGCAGATTCGCCCCTCGCCAACCGTAGATCGACTGGTCGGGGTCGCCCGTCACCGCCAGGTTCGGATGATCGACCGACAACGAACGGACCACGGCATATTGGGCCAGGTTCGTGTCTTGGTACTCGTCGACCATCACGAACCGATACCGTTGGTCGAGATGCCGGCGGATTTCGGGATGATCGCGAAGCAACGTCGCCACGTGCAGCAAGAGATCGTCGAAATCGACCGCGTTGCACCTTGCCAAGAGACGTTGATACGCGGGGTAGACCTGCTGGACCGTGATTCCAAGCTGGTTGCCCGCCCGAGGCTGATACTCGTCCGGCCCGACCAGATTGTTTTTTGCCCAACTGATCGCCGAGGCGATGCTCTCGGGCGGAGCGGTTTCCTTGTCCATGCCCTGTTCGACGAGCACCCTCCGCAGAGCCCTTCGACTATCGTCGGTGTCGTAAATTGTGTAGTTTTCCTGAATTCCCAAGAGGTTCGCATATTGCCGCAATAGCCGCGCACAGAAGCGGTGGAACGTGCTGATCCAAACCGACTCGCCTGGCGCGAGTTGCGTCACGCGGAGCTTCATCTCGTCGGCGGCCTTGTTGGTGAAAGTCAGCGCGAGGATTTCGCGCGAAGGAACGCCCTCGGCGATAAGATAGGCAATCCGGTGCGTTACCACGCGGGTCTTTCCGCTTCCCGGGCCGGCCAGAACGAGCAGCGGCCCCTCCACGGTTTGAACCGCATCGCGTTGGGCGGACGTGAGACCGGCGAGCAGATGTTCCAAGCTGTTGTCCTCGTCGCGAATTGATATTCGAGTGTTCAGTATAGGGCCACCGGCCACTTCGGAGGAGTACCCTCGAATGGGATACTCCACAAACGTGATTTGCTTTGACCCCCATCCAATCCTTTCCGCGCCAACAACCCAGACATGCTCAATACCCCTCTGGCCACGCGCGGAAAATCTGGTATATTGCTCTCGACCGTTTGTTGACCCGCGGGCAAGGACCGCAACTCGATCGAATAGGGAGGGAACCCCATGGCGGTAACACGTATTCCGATGAACAACACGGGCAATGAAGCCGAGGACTTGCAAGCCAAGCTGGACATGAGTACGGCTGAGATCGGCCTTTCGGTTCGCACGACGAACTGCCTGGAGGAAAAGGGCATCTTCACCGTTCAAGACCTGTTGAATTGCACCCGGGAAGACTTGTTGGGCATATCGAATTTCGGCGAGAAGACGCTCGATGAAGTATACGCGGCGCTCGAGGGAATCGACTTCTTTCGGAAGTCGCGCCAGCCTCGGTGACACGGAAGCGTAACCCGGAGCAGCCGAGGGCGGCTGTCCCCCAAGCGGCCGCGCCCTTGTTGGCAGCCTTTTGTTCCCTCGGCATCCAGGGGTTCCTGGTTTGAGTCGCAACTTCCGCATCTATCAGAAAAAGCGAGGACACCGACGCACGGGCTCGACCACCGTCGCGCGCGCCGGCGAGTTGATCTTCTTTGGGCTGTTCTTCCTGGGGGGCTGTGTCGGGCTGGCGGTCATTCCGCTCTTGTTCATCGTGCCCGAATGGCGCGCCAACAACGAATTCGTGAAGACGACTTGCGTCGTGCGGAGCAAGGAACTCGCCGAAAGCCACGGCGACGACGGGGCGGTCTACCGTCCGAGTATCGCGATCGAATACGTCGTCGGCGGAATCACGTACCACGAGGCGACCTACGACATTTGCAGGTCGCCGTCG
>DOEZ01000042.1 GCA_003532715.1 Planctomycetaceae bacterium | reverse complement strand
CGAAGGACACGAAGAGCACGAAGAAGCCATGCTATCCATAGTCATTCCGGTCTACAACGAAGTCGAGAGCCTCGCCAAGCTGCACGCCGAGTTGACCGACGTCGCCCGGGCCGAGGGTTATGAGTTGGACGTCGTCTTCGTCGATGACGGCTCGACCGACGGCTCGTGGAACGAGTTGGCGCGACTGGCCGAAGCGGACCCCCACGTCCGCGCCATCCGCTTCCGACGCAACTTCGGCAAGGCCGCGGCCCTCAGCGCCGGATTCGCCGCCGCCCAAGGCGAATTGGTCATGACGCTCGACGCCGACTTGCAGGACGACCCGCGCGAAATCCCGCGATTTCTGGCGAAGATGAGCGCCGACGGACTCGGCGTCGTCAGCGGCTATAAGAAAGTGCGGCACGATCCGTGGCACAAGGTTCTGCCGTCGCGCGTGTTCAATTGGCTCGTCAGTCGAATGACCGGCGTCGTGCTGCACGACCACAATTGCGGCATGAAGTGCTATCGCCGCGAGATATTCGACGAGGTCCGGCTCTACGGCGAGTTGCATCGGTTCGTTCCGGTCCTGGCCGCCGCGCGAGGCTTCCGAGTGGGCGAATTGGTCATCGAGCACCGTCCGCGCGAATTCGGCAAGTCGAAATACGGCGTCACGCGAATCGTCAAAGGCTTTCTCGACTTGCTGACTGTCAAATTCCTCACCGGCTTCGGCCAGCGGCCCCAGCATCTTCTGGGAACGCTCGGCTTGGCGTCGTTCTTTCTCGGCGCCGTCGGGTTGATCTACCTGGCCGCCTATTGGTTGGCCTCGCAATTGGCGCCCGAATGGGGGCTGTTGCCGTTGCATCAGAGACCGGCTATGATCTACTCCATGGGTTTGCTGCTTTTGGGCGGTCAGCTCATGTCGATCGGTTTTCTGGGCGAGTTGATTCTCGCTTACCACCAGCACGACATCGATACTTACTCGATCGCCGAGCGAACCGATCGGCCCCCCAAACTTCCCCGCAAGACCCCCACCTCGGAAGACGCATGATCGGAACCACCGACGATCGCACGCGCGCGTCGCTTCGACGCGGCGTCTACGCCATTCTCATCGCCGTCAGCGCCGGCGCGATGATCGGCCGGATATTGTCGGTCGATGCCATCGACAAGCGAGCCGTGCAAGAATACCGCATCTCGACGCAACTGGCCGAACACCGCAAGGCATTGACGGCCAAGGGCACGGAGGGAGAATCGCTCGACGAGGCGATGGCCGCCGAAGAGTCGCGATTGCGCCGGAGGATTCGGTACGAGCGGCCCTTCCTCAGCGCGAACGACCGCAGCCGTTGGTGCGCCGTCCGTGCTTTGGTCGAGGAGGACATGCGAGTGCCGGGCAAGCCCTATGCGATCGACCGCGTCACCGTGCAACCCGGTTGGGACACGATCGACATGGTCAAACACGACGGCCATCTGTATTCGAGCAAGCCACCTCTTCTTTCCACGCTTCTCGCCGGCCCTTATTGGGTCGTTCACAAAATCACCGGCGCGACGCTCGAAACCCATCCCTACGCGATCGGCCGATTCCTGCTCATCACGACCAACGTCGTCGGCTGGGTCATCATGCTGACGCTGATCGCCGCCATGGCCGAGCGGTTGGGCACGACCGACTGTGGACGCCTGTTCGTCGTCGCCGCAGCGTCGTTCGGCACTTTTTTGAGTACGTTCGGCGTCACGCTGAACAACCATTTGTTCGGGGCGCTCGGCGTGACCGTCGCGCTTTATGCGGTCTTGCGAATTTGGATGGACGGCCGCCGCGAAATCCGCTGGTTCGTGCTGGCCGGACTGTTCGGCGCGTTCGCCGTGACGAACGAATTGCCCGCCCTGAGCTTCTTGGCCCTGATGGGCTTGGCATTGCTGATCAAGGCGCCGCGGCCGACGCTGCTGGGATTCGCGCCGGCGACCGTACTCGTCGCGGCCGGATTCTTCGGCACGAATTGGATCGCCCACGAGAGCCTTCGCCCGCCGTACATGCATCGCGGCGGGGAAGATAACTGGTACGACTACACCTACGAACGCGACGGACGCGTGATCGAGAGTCACTGGCGCAATCCGAGCGGGCTGGATCGCGGCGAAGACCGAACGGCCGTCTATGCGTTCCACGGGCTTGTCGGACATCACGGCATCTTCTCGCTCACGCCGATGTGGCTTCTCACCATCCTGGGACTCGGCCTGTGGCTTGGCCCGGGCAACGACCGCGCGTCGCGCGAGTGGGCGGCCGCGATCGCCGTCGTCTCCGTCGTCTGCCTCGCGTTCTATCTGTGCATCGAGCAAGACGGCCGAAACTACGGCGGCTCGACCTGCGGCTTTCGCTGGGTCTTCTGGCTCGCACCGCTCTGGTTGATCGGCATGTTGCCGGCCGCCGATCTCCTATCGCGACGCCGTTGGACAATCGGCATTGCCATTGTCCTACTGGCGCTGTCGGTCCTGTCGGCCAGCTACCCAACATGGAACCCGTGGAGCCATCCCTGGCTGTACCACGCCTTGAGTCATTACGGCTTGTTGAGCGGGTAGTGCCGGGCGGTTCGCAAAACCACGCGCTCGCTGCGCAAATCGACACTGAATAGCCGCTCACGGGTCGTTGTCGGCTAATGGGCGATGTGATGCCGATAGTCGCCTTTCGCTCCGCGAAAGTAGCGCCACCTTCGCGGAGTGAAGGCGACTTTGGCGGCGAGTGAACGGTTGCGGCACTGATCTTCTCCCCCAGAAACGGCCTTTTTGCGAAAAATGTTGCGCCAAAGTCTTGCCGGTTCCACGGGCATGGGGCTAGACTGAAACAGAGTCGTTGTCACGGTCCCGCCCTTGTGACGGTTCCCCAGCCGGAACGGTCCCGCCGATGGAGAAATTCTCATGTACCCGCGTGTTCTGAGCATTGCGTTCCTGTTTGTCGCTGTTGTGGCTTGTGTTTCGCACGCCGCCGCGGCCGAAACCACTTCCGGTCCAGTTTTCGTGGTTCCCGCCACGGCCAAGGCGTTGCACGTGTCGGTGGATTTGCCCGAGGGGTTCTCGGCCGATGTGGCCAAATCGTGGAGGCTGATCGAGTCGGACGTTTCGACGACGGCAATCCCCGTCGACATCTTGCCCGCCATTGACGCCGACGGCACGGTGAAGCGCGACCGGTCGCGACTGGTGGCCTCGATTGCCCCGCGCGACGGCGCAACGGGACTCCGCCGCTTCACGTTGACGGAAGACAAGGCCCAGCGCTCGAAGATGGCGCCGAGTTTCCAATGGACCGCGGATTCGCCCGCCTCGCTGCGGCTCGACGAACACGCGCGGCCCGTGTTCGTCTACAACCATGGCGACATCACCAACGAGAAAGTGCCGGCGAGCGACGCACGACGGACGCGAGGCTGTTACCTGCATCCGATTTATGGGCTCGACGGCGAGGTGCTGACCGACGATTCTCCGCGCGACCACTACCATCACCACGGCCTGTTCTGGGCATGGCCGCATGTCGAAATCGACGGACGGCACTACGATCTGTGGATGGGCCGGAACATTCGGCAGAAGTTCGTCCGCTGGCTCGCCGGCGACGAAGGCACGGCCGGCGGCACGCAGTCAGGCACGATCGGCGTCGAAAATGGCTGGTTCGTCGGCGACGAAAAGGTCATGATCGAGCGTGTTTGGCTGACCGCCCACAAGGCGATCGACGGGGCCCAGGCAATCGACCTGACCCTGGTGCTCATTCCGGTCGATCGGCCGATCACGCTTCGCGGCGCGGAAAACAAGAGCTACGGCGGCCTGTGCATCCGTTTCGCCGTCCCGCCAAGACAGCGGCCCACGATCACCGTTCCCGACGGGGTGACCGACAAGGACCTTTCGATGACGCGCCTCGCTTGGGCCGACCTGGCCTACCCCTTCGGTGAAAAGGGCAAGCCAAGCGGCGCGTCGCTGATGATCTCGAAGACCCATCCCGACTTCCCGCCCATGTGGCTCACTCGGCACTACGGCCCGTTGTGCATCGGCTTCCCGGGCGTGGAGTCGAAGACGTTCGAGGCGAACGAACCGCTAACGCTGCGGTATCGCCTTTGGATCCACCGAGACGCGGTCGAACCGACCGCGCTCGGCGATGCTTATGAAGCCTACACGGCCGGCGAACGG
>DOEZ01000309.1 GCA_003532715.1 Planctomycetaceae bacterium | reverse complement strand
CCGGCGTGCATCGGGCTCCTTGCCGCGACGCGTGTAGTTCTCGTACGGGCTGGCGATTTTCCGCTCCGGGTCGCTCAGCGCGATGCCGATGCGCACCGTGCCATAGTCGATTCCGGCAACGCGGCCGGGCGGACGGGAATACGGTTTTGGGTCGGTCATAATACGCGGTTCTCTCGGTTATTCATCGCCACGCAGCACATCCCCATGTGACACATCCGCCCCGGGTGTGTCGCCCTCGTTGTTCTACACAAGTGCNNGCCCAGCAGTTCACTGCTGGGAACATGGACAACGATGGTCGTTTGCGTCCCGTAGGGACGCGCGAATTGGGCATTCCGAAGCGACTCTTCCATCGTCCCTACGGGACGAAAGAAACATTTTTCTTTCCTCCGACCCGGCGATGAATCGCCGGGCTACTGTCACAACGACCCTACGGGTCGAAAAAGAACGGACTTGTGTGGAACAACGAGGTGTGTCGCCTCGCGCTCAACTCTGCTCAGCCGAGGGCGGCTAAGCTACAATCCTAACCGATTATTCGGCCGGCGTCACCGGTTCTCGAAAGCGGCCCTCGCGGAGAAAACGGAGCACGTACTCCTTCACCCGGCGGTCTTGCATGATGAACGAGTGCAGCACCGGAACAAGAGCAAAATCGGCTTCGCCTTCGAGCCGGGTCGTCGCGACGCGGATGGTCCCGTCGTCGTCACCCGGCAGAATCGGGTTGAAACCGCCCTCGTCGCCTCGACCGCCCGCGATCACACCGAACTCGAACGGCGGGACGGCCAACCGCTTCTCCAACTCCTTCCATCCGACGCCCAGTTCCTGCCCCGGCGTGCCGTTGATCGCGGCGAACGTTCCGTCTTGTGCCAGGGCCTTTGCCAGGTACGAGCCGTGGTTCGGCGGGGCGATCATCACCATGCGTTTGAGCCGCCGTTGGCGGAGCCGGCCGGTCGCCGGGTCGGTCTGATCGGCCAAGTAGTGCCGAATCACAATGTTTCCCATGCTGTGGCCGACGAAGTTGACCTCGTCGATCCCATCGAGGTGCTCGATGAGCCGGGCGAGCGATCGGGCGTGTTCGGCGATCGGCCGCCGCGTGCTTGCGTAGCCGACGTTGACGACCGTAAAGCCGCCGGTTTTCTCGAGGTAATCGCAAAGCGGATCCATCGACTCGCGGCTGCGAATCAGCCCGTGCAGCACGACCACGGCGCGGCCCGACATGGGCTCAAGGCCCTGCTCGCGCTTGACCTGTTCGAGCATTGCGCGGCATTGCTCGAACGTGCCCCAGCCGTGGCGGCGGTCGTTGGGATCGAGCAGCCGATGATGCTCTGTCACCGCATGACGCTGAATGCGCCATCCGCGAAAGAACAACTCGTCGGACCAAAACTGCTTGCCGCCCAGCGTCGGCAGTGGAATCCAGTCGCCATGAGCCGACGGCGCGACAACATCGTCGGCCGACCGCGGCNNCGTCATCAGACCGCAACGGCGGACACATCGCCAACAGCCCGGCGATCGGCATTAATATGACGAATCGCGAAAACACGCAAGTCCTCTCCTATCTCAATCCGCAGCCGTTAGAATGCAAATCTCAAATCGGTCTCAGATCTGAAATCTCACGTCTGAAGACCGAGATTTGAGATCTCAAATTTGAGATTCCAAATCGCACGCCTCGCCCCTTTATCCTCAAGGCGTCGAACCGTGCCGAGTATAACGCGCCAATGGAAGAAACCAAAACCTCGGCAAAACAGGGTTGCGGCAAAACACGCCGCCAGTCTTCGCGGAAGCCAATCCTTCGTGAAGAACTAATCTTCACCGATTCGGCCGCTTCCATCGTACTCGGGCAAGGAGCGTGTCGCCGGCGTAGCCGTCGTTGGACAGGTTCTCGCCGACCGTGATCCACGATTCTCGCGGCGTCGCGTGGTTCACGTGGAAATTGCCCATTAGCGCGACGTGCTTCGGCTTCTTAACGCCGTCGCCCACCAGGGGAAACACGACGCGTTCGGTTTCGCGAAGCAGGCACATTCGTCGCGTGTCGACCCGGGCCAAAAACAGCGGCGAACGCCAACGGAACACCTTCGCGTTGTTTTCGGCCTTCCGGACGTAGACCAGGAAAAGGCCGTCGGCGTGGGCGAGCCAATGCTGCTGCGTGGTCGAGGTGACCAGCGGCGAGCCGTCGTCCCACGTCCATGCCTTTTGGGGCGACCATTGCAGCCCGTCGTCCGAGACGGCCACGTATGCCCGATCGTCCTCGGCGCGGATCGTCATCCAAAACCGCCCTTCGAATTGGGTGAGCGACGGTTCGAGCAACCCGCGCTTCTTTCGCAGTTCGAGCGTGCTGCCGGTCTGCTTGATCGTGACCTTTCGGCCGTCGAACGCGCAGCGGACCGACGTCACGCGCCGATCGGGTCGATCGGTCGAGCCGAACGAGAGCGCGATCAACAAGTCGCCGTCGGCGAGCGTGACGCGTTGCGAACAGCCGCACGTGTAGATCTGCGACCCGCGCGGATCGTTCCATTCGAGCCTGGCCAAGGGCGTCCAGTTGCCCGCCGCGTCGCGCGCCGAATAGACCGGCCATCGGGGCGGCTGGTCGCGAAAGAAACGGCCCTGCGTATAGAACACGTTGTGGCCCATGGCGAGCACCGTATCGGTTGGGGCATGGTATTCGGGCACGACGTCGCAAACGCCCGCCTCGATCGCGTCGCGGTACGCCTCTCGTCCCATGCCGGGAACCGGTCGCGGTTCGCTCCATGTCTTCCCCAGGTCGTCGGACGTCGTCCAGCAAACCGGATGGAAATAGTCCGAGCCGGTCGCCCGTTGAACCGTCATGAATCCCAAGGGCCCGTCCGACGTGGGAACGACGCACGCACGCGGATGAAACCAGACGCCCTTGCCGTCGGGCTTGAAGTCGTCGCGAGGCCGGCCGGGGAAGATAATCGACCGCGTGACGCGCTCGATCGGATCGTCGAGTTTTCCGGCATCGCGAGCCAAACAACGCGACATCGTGGCAAACACCGCGCCCGCCCCGACGGCCCCCGAAATCGAAAGGAACTCACGACGATCGAGACGCAAAGGGGGGGCCGTGTTGGACATGGCGTCGTGTACTCCGGCGGGAAAGCGATGGATGGAAGACGGGCGAAACGGCCGCCTTTGGCTGCACGGATTATACCACACCGGAGACGCCCAAACCACCGACAAACGGCCGCGACGGCCATACTGGAACGCTCGCCAGTTTGCGGGGCGCCGCGATGCGACAACCGACCCAGTCAGAGCGAGGTTGGTTGCGCCCAGCCCGAGTGTCGCGCGGTTGTGGACGAAGGGCCCGGTCGCTATAATACCCGGCACCTCTGGGGGCCTCGTCCCCCGGTTCGAGAACCGAGACCACCCTCAAGGTCGAGACAAGACACCAACCCGAAGCGCAAGCGA
>DOEZ01000526.1:3366-4177 GCA_003532715.1 Planctomycetaceae bacterium | reverse complement strand
TCGTACGTATCGACGAGGAAGATGCAGTTGTTCGGTGCGGTCCGGGCGAACGCCTTGAAGGCGTCGAGTTCGTTTTCGAACGCCATGACCCAACTGTGAGCCTGCGTTCCCTTGACCGGGATGCCGAACATTTTGCCGGCCAGGACGTTTGACGTGCCGGCGCAGCCGCCGACGTACGCCGCGCGGCTGGCGGCCATCGCCCCGTCGGGCCCCTGCGCTCGACGCAAGCCGAATTCGAGCACGGGCCGCTCGCCGGCCGCCTGGCAGATGCGGGCGGCCTTCGTGGCGACGAGCGTCTGAAACCCGACGGCGTTGAGCAAGGCCGATTCGATGAGCTGCGCTTCCAAGATCGGCCCGACAACGCGCACCAGCGGTTCGTGGGGAAAGACGGCGGTTCCCTCGGGCATGGCATGAACCGTCGAGCGCGGCCGGAAACGGCGCAGATAGTCCAGGAAACCATCGCGAAACAGCGGCCGGCCGTCGGCGCCCGTGAGCGATGCCAGATACGCCAGATCATCCGGCTCGAACCGCAGGCCGCGCAGGTAGTCGATCGCCTGGTCCAGCCCGCAGGCGATCGCGTAGCCGCCGCCGAACGGCTGGGCGCGAAACGTCAGATGAAAGGCCGCCTCGCGCTCGGCCATTCCCTCGGCCCAATAGCCCTGAGCCATCGTCAACTCGTACAGGTCGGTCAAAAGGGCCGTCGACCGGACGCCCGAATGGAACGAGTCGCTCATCAAATCTCGATCTCGCGTGGTTCCCGGTTAAACCAACGGTTGTAGTCCATTATACGGTTCGGGAAAAGGGGAAAGGG
>DOEZ01000526.1:0-3330 GCA_003532715.1 Planctomycetaceae bacterium | reverse complement strand
GCTCCGCGAAAGTAGCGCTACTTTCGCGGAGCGAAAGGCGACTTTGTCGGGCCAACGCGGCAAGATGCCGCGTTTACTTTGTCGAAGCCAACTTTGACCTTATCGGAGCACGCTGTTGAACGAATCTCCCAAAGACGAACTGAATGAGTCGCCCGAATCGTGCGATTTGCCCGGGTCCGACGAATCGACATCGGCCGCGATGACGCCCGCGCAACTCGACGAGGCAAAGCGTTACGGCCGCGCGGGGCTTCGGTGCGATCTGCTCGATCGGACGGTCGACCTGGTCTACTTGGGCGTCATGGCACTGGTCCTGGCTCGGTCGATCGACGCTTGGCTCGAAACGTGGCCCGTGCTGGCCGAATATTGGACCTTGCGGCTGCTGGCCATGCTCGCGATCGTCATCGGGCTGCACGTGCTCGTGTCGTTTCCCATTTCGTTCTACTCGGGCCATGTGCTCGAGCACCGCTTCGGGCTGAGCAATCAGACGTTCAGCGCGTGGCTGTGGCGCTACGTGAAACGGAACCTGCTGGCCTTGGCGCTAAGCCTGTTGTTATTTACCGGCCTTTTCTGGGTGATCTGGACTACTGGTCCGTACTGGTGGTTGGTCGCGGCCGGCGCGTTCTTCCTGGTGAGCGTCATCCTCGGACGCATCATGCCCGTGCTGATCATGCCCCTGTTCTACAAGATCGAGAAGCTCGACCATCCGGCGCTCATGGAACGGCTCGCCGGGCTGACCGAGGGGACCGGGCTGTCGATCGAGGGCGTCTATCGGCTCGATCTGAGCGAAGAGACGACCAAGGCGAACGCCATGCTCGCCGGATTGGGCCGCACGCGGCGCGTGTTGTTGGGCGACACGTTGTTGCGCCAGTGTAGCCTCGACGAAATCGTCGTCATCTTCGCCCACGAAATCGGCCACCACGTGTTCCATCATATTCGCAAGCTGATTCTCTTGGGCATCGTCTACAGCGCGGCCGGCTTCTGGATATGCGATCGGCTGATCGCGTTGTGGGTCGCGCCGGGCGGCGAGTCGCTGGACTACGCCCAAATGCCCGTCTACACCGCGCCGCTGATTATGTGGATACTCGCGCTCTTCACGAACCTGGTCGAACCGATCCAGAACACGATTAGCCGCCGCTACGAACGGCAGTGCGACCGCTACGCGCTCGAGCAAACCGGCCTGCGAGCGGCCTACGTCGGGGCGTTCCAAAAACTCGCGAGGCTCAATAAAGACGACCCCTGCCCACACTGGCTCGAAACGGTCCTCTTCCACAGCCACCCGCCGATCGGCGAGCGGCTGGCGATGGCCGAGACGCCGGACAGGCCCGTTCGAACCTAGTTGAGCCCGGCATCCGACGGCCATTCGCAAATCGCACCCTCCGCGCCCCCTTGTGCTCGATTTACCCGAGACGCACCCCCCTTCGGGCGGCAATAACTACTCCAAGTGGCACAACCCCACCACTATTCGCTTGACGCCGTTGGCGGGCGGTTTCATATTGGAATGAAGCCCGATCGCGGCCGAGCGGTCGACCGCACGCGAGCCGAGCGCACGCGAGCCGAGCGCGGGGCTTGGAAGCGTTCGGCACAACGTGGCACAACCACCGCCGGTTGTGCCGAGTCGGTTCGGACAGCCGCGGGCGGTTGTCTCACACGCAAAGAGGGCGAGCCGCGCGCGGCTCGCCCGGGATGTACTCGATTCATGATCGGCATGGCTTATTCTCGGTCCGCCTGGCTTTGGACGGCCGCTTTGTGTTGTGCGTGGTTGACCCCGGCCGGCGGCACGTTCGCCGGCATTGTGTTGCCGCTGCACGATCGGGCGGTCGGCGACACGTTTGGAACGCGCGTGGCCGTCTCAGGCAACACGATTCTCGTCGGCGGCCCGGGAAGCACGTCCTCCTCCGAGGGCAAGGTGCAAGTCTTCGTCGCGGACGCGGGAGGGTGGCAGTATCAGACGACGCTCGCGAATCCCGAAGCATGCAGGTTCGGCACGGGCCTGGCCATCGACGGCAGCAGNNCTGGACCCAGAACGCGCAATTGGCGGGGACCGGCGGATTTGGCTTCGACGTTCGGTTGTCGGGCAGCGCGGCCGTCATCGGCATGCAAAACGGGTCCTTGGCCTATGCCTTCACGGCCGATGACAACTGGGATGAGGCCGAAATCCTCGGCAGCGGCGACTACTTCGGACACAGCGTCGGCATCTCGGGCACGGTGGCGGTCGTGGGCGACTACTGGCGCAATACGGCCTATTTCTACCGCTATGAAGAAGGCAACTGGGTCCCCGACGGCTCTGTCTCGCGAGGAAGCAGTGGCAGCATCAATCAGTTCGGCTATTCGGTGGCCATCGACGGCGACTATGCCATCGTCGGGGCGAACCAGACCGGGGCGGGCGGTTTGATCAAGACGGGATCGGCCACCATCTACCGGCGCGAGGCCAGTTCAACGTGGGTGCAAGAGGTCACGCTGGCGCCCGCCGAATTGTACACGAACGACTATTTCGGCTCGTCGGTGGCCATCGACGGCGATTTCGTGGCCATCGGCGCCATCGGCCAGGGACCGTTGGGCGCGCGAGCTGGTTCGGTCTACGTTTACCAGCGGATCGGCTCGGCGTGGGAATTCACCGGAAAACTCCAGCCAGAGGCCGGAACCAACGGCGACCAGTTCGGCTATTCGGTGGCCATCGGCGGCGGCAAGATCGTCGTTGGCTCGCGGTACGAAGACCTCGACGATCTGGCCAACGACGACGCCGGCGCCGCCTACGTCTTCGACATTCCCACGCTCACTTTCTTGCCCGGCGACGCCAACCGCGACGGCCATGTCAACGAGGCCGACTCGCTGATTCTGGCCGACCGTTGGGGACTCGCCAGTGGAGCGGCGTGGGGAGACGGCGATTTCGACAAGGACGGATGCGTCGGTCCGACCGACGCCGCCATTCTCGCGGCCCATTGGGGCATGAGTTGGTCCTCGGCCGAGGCGAGCGCGATCCATGCACCAGCCTCGATCCCCGAACCGGCCGTGCTCGGCCTGCTTCTGACCGGGCTCGCGTGCCTGTCGGCACGCCCGCGATTCCGCGCGACATGACGCGGCTCGGCCCACCCCGGATTCCGCGTCATTGCCTCATGAAGGATTCCGGTTACGGAATCGCGTTGGCCGGCAGCACGGCGCCGTCGTTGCGCGAGGCCAAGCCGTGGTGTAGGATCAGATCGATCGCGTAGTCGATCGGCCGGACCGAACCGTCGCAGAAGACGAACAGACAGACGCCCGGATGGGGGCCGCCGAAGCACTGGTGGGCCTCGACGCCCGGCGTATCGGGGGTCAAGGGGTATTCGCGCGGCA
>DOEZ01000701.1 GCA_003532715.1 Planctomycetaceae bacterium | reverse complement strand
TCCGGCAGGTGGGGCGGACCATCGGCACCCTGGTTTTGGGGAAGCCCCTTCGGGTCGCGTTTCGCCCTCTAAGTCTACCAATCGCAAGAGGACATGTCGCGACATCAAGGCCTAATTTGTCGCAAGACTACTTTCCGTCTTGGGTCGTTTTCTCTACAATCAGCCCGGGCTCCACGGGTTGCCCTACCACGGGGTGGGTGACCTCGCGGTTTTGGACCCCGACTCCTCCAACCAACTGGGCGAACGAAATGACTACGGAAGCCGCCGATTGGGGGTGCGTGCCAAAGGGCTGGACGCGTCGCCATTTGCTGGGACTCGAAGAGCTTTCAGCCGACGAAATCACGATTCTTCTCGACACGGCCCAGCGGTTTCGCGACCTGATGCACTCCGGCCAAAGAAAAGTGCCGCTGCTGACCGGAAAAACGTGCGTCAACCTGTTCTTCGAGAACTCGACGCGAACCCGGATCAGCTTCTCGCTGGCCGCCCGGCGCTTGGGCGCCGACGCGGTCGATTTCTCGGCCTCGACCAGCAGCGTCTCGAAGGGCGAAACGGTCATCGACACGGCTAAGAACATCGAGGCGATGGGCGTCGACGCGGTGGTGGTCCGCCATCGCACGCCCGGCACCCCCCACCTGTTGGCGCAGAACCTCGGCTGCGCGGTGCTCAATGCGGGCGACGGCCCCCATGAACACCCAACCCAGGGTTTGCTCGACATCTTGACCATGCGCCAGCGTCGCGGCTCGCTCCAGGGGCTGACCGTGGGACTGGTGGGCGACATCGCGCACAGCCGCACGGCCCGGTCGAACATTTGGGGCCTGAAGAAGCTCGGCGCACACGTCATCGTTTGCGGCCCCTCGACGCTCGTTTCGCCGCGCTGGGCCGAAATCGGCGTCGAGTATTCGTACAGTCTCGACGCGATCCTGCCGCGAGTCGACGTACTCAACCTGCTGCGAATCCAGTTCGAACGGCAGTACACGCGTCCGTTCCCTTCGGTCCGCGAATACGCCCTTCTGTACGCAATGAACCGCGAACGAATGGCCCGGGCGAAGAAAGACCTCCTAGTGTTGGCCCCCGGGCCGATCAACCGTGGCGTCGAAGTGACGCCCGACGTGGCCGACGGCCCTCATTCGGCCATCATCGAGCAAGTGACTAACGGCGTGGCCGTGCGAATGGCCGCGTTGTGGCTGTTGTTGGGAAGATAAAGACTTTCGAAACCCGAACTCGCGAAGACCCATGTCCAAAATCCTGATCCGAAACGGCCGCGTGATCGATCCGGCCAACGGCGTTGACCGGGTGGCCGACCTGTTGATTGTCGACGGCAAGATCGCCGGGCTCGACGTACCGCCCGCCGGCGACGAAGAAACGATCGACGCGACCGGCCGAATCGTCGCGCCGGGCCTGATCGACATGCATGTCCACCTGCGCGAGCCGGGCGGCGAGGACGACGAGACGATCGCCACCGGCACGGCCGCCGCGCTGGCCGGCGGGTTTACGTCGATCGCCTGCGTGCCCAACACCCACCCGCCGATCGACACCCAGGGCACGGTCGAATTGGTGCGAAGCAAGGCGGTCGCGGCCGACAACTGCAACGTGTTCGTCATCGGATGCGTTAGCCACAACCGCGAGGGAAAGGAACTGGCCGAAATCGGCCAATTGGTCGAGGCCGGCGCGGTGGCCTTCAGCGACGACGGCTCGCCCGTGTCGGACCCCGAATTGATGCGTCGCGCGTTGGAATACTGCCTGATGTTCGACAAGCCGGTGCTGAGCCACGCCGAGATTCCCGAGTTGACGGCGCGCGGCGTCATGCACGACGGGCTGACCGCGCTGATTCTGGGCCTCGGCGGCATTCCGCCGGCGGCCGAGGATGTGATGACCACCCGCGACATCGCCCTGGCCGACGCGACCGGCGGGCGCTTGCACATGATGCACGTCTCGACCGGCGGCAGCGTCGACGCCGTCCGCCGCGCGAAAGCCCGAGGCGTCCGCGTGACGGCCGAGGTCACGCCCCATCACTTCACGTTGACCGACGAGAGCCTCCGCACGTTCAACTCGAACTTCAAGATGAACCCGCCGCTTCGCGGCGCCGGACACGTGACCGGCTGCATCGACGGGCTGATCGACGGCACCATCGACGTGATCGCCAGCGACCACGCCCCGCATGCTCGCGAAAAAAAGATGCAGGAACTGGACCTCGCGCCGTTTGGCATCGTCGGGCTCGAGACGTCGCTGGGCCTGGTCGTGACGAAGCTGATCGAGCCGGGCCACCTCGACTGGCCGACGACGCTGGCCAAAATGACGATCAATCCGGCACGGGTGCTCGGCATCGACAAGGGCACGCTCTCGCCCGGCGCCGACGCCGACGTGACCATCATCGACCCGATGGCCCAATGGACGGTCGATCCGGCCGAGTTCCACTCGAAGAGCACCAACACGCCGTTCGCCGGCTGGCAGTTGCGCGGCCGGGCGGAGACGGTCATCGTCGGCGGACGGGTGAAGTTTCGGCGGTAGGTTCTTCTCACCACAGAGACGCGGAGACACGGAGACGCTCGTAGTATAATGGAGCGAGGAGCGGCCTGTTTCGGCCGTCGCCTTGCTGTTCTTTCCCCGCGCGACCGACCATGTCCGGCCAATCCGATCCCGGCGACAACTCCTTCGCGGCCCAAAAAGTCCGCTCGTTTCCGCACGCGCCCGGCGTCTACCTGATGAAGGACGCCGCCGGCCGGGTGATCTACGTCGGCAAGGCCAAGGATCTTCGCAACCGGGCGGGCAGCTACTTCCTCAAGGCGGCCGCCGAAGAGCCGCGCACCGCCGAGCTGGTCCGCGAAATCCGCGACATCGACTTCATTCCGGCCGAAAGCGAAATCGACGCCCTGCTGGTCGAAGCACGGCTGGTCAAGGACATCCTGCCCAAATACAACCGCGATCTCCGCGACGACAAGACGTTTCCCTACCTCGAAATCACCACCCGCGAGGAATTCCCCCGCGCTCGCGTCACGCGGCAACCCAAATCGACCGGGACGAAGCTCTACGGGCCGTTCGCCAACTCGGGCGGGCTGCGCGGGGCGATCCAGGTCTTGCAGAAGATATTCAAGTTCCGCACCTGCTCGCTTGACATCCACGAGGACGACCCGCGATGGCAGTGGTTCCGCCCGTGCCTGCTGGCGTCGATCGACCAATGCACGGCCCCCTGCAACCGGCGGATCTCGAAAGAGGACTACCGCAAGAGCATCCACCGGCTGCAACGGTTTTTGGAAGGCCACAAGGAATCGCTCCTGAAGGAAATGCGCCGCGACATGGCCGCCGCGGCCGAGGCGCTTCGTTACGAAGAGGCCGCCGAGCTGCGCGACGAAATCCGGCTGCTCGAAACGCTCGACCAACGTGGCGAGCTCGACACGCACGCGCAGCCCGAGGTGTTCTTCATCGACCCTCGCAAGGGGCTCGTCGGGCTGCAGAAGGTGCTCCATCTGCCCGAGCCGCCTCGAACGATCGAGGGCGTCGACATCGCCCACCTGGCCGGCAAGGAAACCGTCGCCAGCGTCGTGCAGTTCATCGACGGACTGCCGTTCAAGCCGGGCTACCGGCGTTTTCGGATTCGCACGGTCGAAGGGGCCGACGACACGGCCTCGATCGCCGAAGTCGTGTCGCGCCGTTTCGCCCGGCTCGACGCCGAGGACCAGGTGTTTCCCAATCTGCTGTTGATCGACGGCGGACGGGGCCAGCTCAACGCGGCCGTGGCGGCGCTGGCCCGGCTGAAGGTCTCGCCGCCGGTGGTCGTCTCGTTGGCCAAACGCGAGGAGGAAATCTACACAACCGACCGCGACGAGCCGCTCCGTCTGACGCGGCGAAGCTACGCGCTGCGCCTGCTGCAATACGTCCGCGACGAAGCGCACCGCTCGGCCCAGCACTATCACCACATCCTGCGGCGAAAATCGACGCTGGGTGAATAGCAGGCGAAGCCAACTACATCTGTTGGAATTAGGGGGTGTTTACAGCGGTTGTTGCATCGCAACCGTATTCCAGGGATAGGTTTACGGACATTTGACCGCCGCGAATCCAGGCATTGCTTTAATGGATGGTTTTTGATTAAAATAACCGGGCAAAAATTTTAATCGAGGCACATAGATTGCAACAGTCCGTATCTGAAGAGGATAAACCTCGTGGATCCAAAGCTCTTCACTAATCCTCCTACTGGACGGCTAATCCGGATTGCTTGTGATCCAATCACGGGCAATGAGTACGCATTCTTACCCAGCCCGCTTCCACCTGATTGGGGGTTTCCTGGTCATCTCTGGCCTTTGTTGGCGGAAGCGAGGCACCAATTGGGCCTATTGGAGGGAATCGGTCGCACTCTCCCCAACCCAGGAATCCTCTTGGGTGCTTTGGACAACCGTGAGGCAATCAAGTCTTCACAGCTTGAAGGCACTCACGTGACGGCAACCGAGTTGCTGGTGTTCGAGATGCAACCGAAGGAGTCAGAGTCCGAAGGCGACCCGGCGAATCAACAGCGAGAGGTGTTCAACTATCGCAAGGCACTGCATCAAGCGGCAAATACCGAACTCCCTCTTTCCTTGCGATTCATACGCGAGCTTCATCATACACTCATGTCCGGCGTTCGCGGCAAGGATCGCACGCCCGGACAATTCCGTCGTTGTCAAGTTGCCATCGGAACAGATCACCGTTTTGTCCCTCCTCCGCCTGAGAGGTTAATGGATCATCTTGTTCCGTTGGAGGGTTATCTTAACCGCAAGGATTCCAAATACGAACCTTTGGTTGACTGTTGTCTCGTGCATTACCAGTTTGAGGCGATTCATCCATTCAGTGACGGCAATGGCCGCGTTGGGCGTCTTCTGTTAGCTATTATGATCAAACATCTCTGCGGACTTACGAAACCATGGCTGTACATGAGTGAGTACTACGAAAGACACCGGGAAGAGTACACGCAGAGACTCTTCAACGTGAGCACGTCCGGCAACTGGGGAGAGTGGGTCGAATTCTGTCTCGTCGGCATAGCGTCTCAGGCCGCGGATACTATTGAACGTTGCAATAGACTTCAAGGAATCCGAGACACGTTCATGAAACGGATTGCCGAGGCCGGTGGCTCGGTGCGTCTCAATCAGATCGTGGAGGGGCTATTTCAATCGCCATTCGTGCGTATTGCCGACTTGGCGAAGAGACTTCTCGTCACCTATCCAACCGCAAAGGCGGATGTTGAGAGATTGGTGCAAGCAGGCATCCTCAAGGAGTTGGAAAACCTTGCACCCAAGACGTTCTACGCACCGGAAGTGTTCAACGTGGCTTACGAAACAATCAATTAGGGCGCGACTGATTGGCGAGGGGAGAAGCTTTCTGAAAGAGTCGGGCTATCATGATCGCGAGTCGCGGGGGGATGCGTCCGCGCCAGCTTACATACTTCGTCTCGGCTCGCTTCCACCATGGACGGCTTACCCGTCTTTGTCGTTGGGGTTTCTTAACGCAAGGACGCAACGACGCCATGACGCGAAGGAGGTAGGGGCGGACGTTGCGTGTTCACCGTGTCGCGTGGCGACAACAGGACGGTTGCCGTCGGCTTCAGCCCACGAGCTGGAGCCGCCCCAACTGAATGCGTCGCGTAGCGACGCTTGAAGAACAACGATCACGCGTTACCCAACCGTCGTCTTCGCGTCCCGGCGTCCTCGCGTCGTTGCGTTGAAAAGACCTCAACCAGACGGCGAGAACCGACAAGCCGTCCATACCACTCTGGCTCACCGGTTCCGTCTCACACGTCCCTCACCACGCCCGGCTCGACGAGGATGAGCCGCGATGTGGCGCGGTCGCCAGCGCGTCGACCATTTCGGCCGAGACGAGCATTACGGTTGTCCGTGTCGATCCGGTGGCCGTGCTGTCGTTGTCATCCACTCGCGACGGCCCGAGCAAGACGAACGTCTTGCCCGGCGCCATTTCGAGCCTTGTCACTACCGTGGTCTCGCGAATACCGGGGTTTTCTCGGCCCGCCACGGTGACGGTTCTGGCGGGGTCCAGCGAGGAGTGAGTGAACCTCAAGTCAAGCCGCACGAGTCGCTTGTCCGTCACTCGCGGCGTCAGGTCGACCAGCGTGCCGTATTTCTTGGGTCGCGAAACGGGTTCGCCCTTCGCNNCGCCGACGTGAAAACTGGCCGGCCTTCCGCTGACGGTCACCAAGGTCGGCTCGGCGAGCACGCGAACCAACCTTTCCGCGCGGAGTGCATCGACAAGACTCGCGACGTTCTTGGTTGTCACGGCGCGAAACATGCTCGTGACGGCTTGGACCGATCCGTGCCGTGACACGCCGGCCGGCGGATTCACCTGCTCGAAATCCAATCCAAGCCGGTCGATCTTGTCAGCATCGATTTCCAGCAACTTGAAATGGAAGAGAATCTGCTGCGGCGAGTTTGGCCGATGGTCGCCCGGCGACGGCGGCGAGTCGTTTGGAGGGGTAGCCAGTCGGGCTACGTGGTCGGCCAGCGAGTTCAGTCCCGCGGCTCGCAGGTNNGCAGGTGTTCGGCCGCTTTCTCAAGATGGGCGTTGCGGTCCTGGTCGACGGGGCCCACGACGGCCGGCGCTTCGACCGTTCGGTCGAACAGCGTGGGCGGATAAGGGATGGGATCGGCGGGAGTTGTCGCCGGTTGGGTCTGCAGCGCCGCGTCGATCGGCTCGCCGGCCGTCACGTTGAACCCGCTCGAAATACCGAGAAACGCCAACA
>DOEZ01000129.1 GCA_003532715.1 Planctomycetaceae bacterium | reverse complement strand
TTTAACGCAAAGACGCCATGACGCGGGGACGCAAGGAAGATCTGGGGGAGGGTTGATTGTAAGTGTAGCGGTCGATCGCAGTTGCGCGGTTGGCGTGCCGCTGTCATCTTGCCACAACTGATCGGCCACGCGGCCGAACCGGTCGAATCCGCCCAGGTTGTCGTCGGCGTTATAGTCGAGCTTCACCGGGACGTCCTCGTAATCCTCGGTGACGATCCGCCCCGCGCCCAGTTTGATTTCCGTTTTTTCCGTCCGATCATTCCATGCCGGAGCCGCCAATATCAGCTTGGTAGCTTTTGCCTTCCAATGGCTGGCCTGCGTGTGCCCTTGTCAACGCTTCACCCGCCATGTTACCATGACCGGCGCATGACTCAGGGCCGGGATGGGTCGCTAGCCCTTTCCCGTACGGCTCTTTCATCCGCTACTCCTTGCCGGCTTTGACCGGCGCTTTCGATGTCCCCTTTGCTTCTCCCAAGCTTCTTGGCACAATCCCCTTTTTTTCCTCCAAATATGTGAAACTTGGATGCCCTCCAAATAGAAGGGTCGCTCCCGTACCGCAGTATCCAATGTGCAGAGGACGGTTTGTGTCCTTGCTTAGCTTCTGAAGTACCTGCCTCCGAGACAACGGGCGGTCTGTTAAGAAGGAGATCCTGCATTCCTTGGCGGGTGAATCTAACACAAGACAGATGATCCCATGATCAATGCGAAGTTGCTCACAGACTTCGAACAGAGTCATATTGCGATATTCAATGGGACCAACTTTCTTATCGAGTTCCTTCACTGGCAGGAGAGCACAAACGGCCAGTACAACACAAAGTGCCATGATGAATGTTACACCGCGTTTGCCGACATGCCTATATGCCAGCACAATCGCAGTGATCAACAATGCAGAGACCATTAGAAGAAAGAGTTCGAACGGCAGTATGCTCAATACAACCGCGATGATAGCACCAACTACTAGCTCGGCGCAACCACCGAACCAGATAGATCGGCTAGAAGAAGACATCAGTTTGACTCCTTCAATAGAACATACACTCGACAAAACTCGGGCGATCACCGGGGATCGCTAGATATTCCATGTTCGGCTCGGTGCTTAGCGAGGCAATGGCCATAATGGAGGTCGCGGCCCTGGCCCAGGCCACGGACCAGGATAGGGCGGCGACGGTGGGGCTGGCCCGATTGGACCTGAATAGCCGGGATAGCCGGCAGCCGCTGCTGCATTCAAACCTTCATTTCTGCATGCGTCGTCTGCCCCTTCGGCACACTCGTCACCGGGNNCATTTCGTGGATAAGGATCAGTGCCAACACTCCCACAGGCTCATTGCACCATCCTTCGGAAAAGTAAATATTATTGCCTAGAAGAGGTATGGTATTGGATGATGCACCGGGAGGCCAAATAATAAATGGCACTATCTTCAAATCATAATCGTTAGGAGGAGCTAGTTTTGGGCACTTCGTCAGCCGGCCATCGAACCAGTCCTTGCATTTACCTGAAGTTATTGTGGAATTGGCTATTTGCATCGCTGCGGCAATGTTTGGGCAGGGACTTGAGACCCCAACTGATGGGGCGAAGTTCACTGGCCCATGAGTGCCGTCAAAGGTTGCCGGCGTCGGTGCGTTGCCGCTCCCGCCAGCCCACGGGCTGCCCCAGGAGCTACATCCTGGTGGGGGGCAAATGTTGAAGTCTGGAGCTAGACCATGGGAATCTGTAAGCAACAGAGGATTGCCTCCAACGTACTCATACAAATTCCACCGACTCCCCTGATACCCAATCGGATCCCGGGTCACGAACCGTTCCAACCCGGCATCGTAATACCGGGCACGGTAGTAGTACAGCCCGGTAGCCGTGTCGAGCGTTCGGCCCGTGTAGAGCGTCGTGTTCGCGTTGGCCGAGTACGACTCCGCGTACCAATCGCCGTCGCGATACGTCACGTCGCCGTAGGGCGTGTACGTGTAGCGCTCCGCTACCTGCCACTCATCAGCGCCCGAATCGTACTTCACCAAGCCCGTCACGTTGAAATTCGCGTCGGCCAGGTAGTACACCCGTTCGGCCGTCTCGACGACGCCTCCGTCGAGCGTGTCGCGGAGAATCGGCCCGTCGATGTATCGCGGCGACCAGACGAACTGGTAACTGCCCTCGGCCGGGGCGATCGTCTCGACCACCTGTTGGCCGACGTGGTAATCGTCCCCCTCCGAGTACATGTCGTAGTCGCGCGTCGTCGTCGCGATCCGCCGGCCCGCCGCGTCGTATTCGTACCACTGGTCGTGCTCGGCGTCGATATTCACCTCGACCAGCCGATTCCAGGCATCGTAAGTGGCCGTGTCGCCGGATTGCAACGTCGTCATGTTGCCGGCCGCGTCGTAGCCCGAACTACCCACCATCGGCGTCGCCTCGTTGGCCGGGTTGTACGTGCCGGCGGCCAGGTTGTTGCCCAGCCCGTCGAGCGACCACGTCTTCTGACGCACCCCGTCGAGGTTCCACCACTCCAACCGATCGAGCGGGTCGTAGCCGTACGTCTCGTCGAGGTCGTGGTTCAGTTCGTTCGTTTTGGCCGTGCGATTGCCCGCGCGGTCGTAGGTATAGGTGTAGCGGTCGATGGCCACTGCCGGGTTCGCGCCGTAGTCGGTCCAAAGCTGATCGACCACGCGGCCGAACCGGT
>DOEZ01000097.1 GCA_003532715.1 Planctomycetaceae bacterium | reverse complement strand
AAGGTCGAGGGGAAGGTGACGTTCGACGGCGCGCCGCCACCGGCGGACGGCGCCGTCTACTTCGCGCCCGAGAAGCCTGCGCCCGGCTTCAAGGCTCGTCCCGCTTTCGCCACATTCAGCAAAGGCGACGGCACGTTCGTCGCGGGATCGGTCAAGACGGACGACGGACTGGTTCCGGGCACGTACCGCGTGACGATCGAATGCTGGAAGGAGCAACCCGGCCGCGATGGCACTCCGGGCAAAAGCCATATCCCCGAGGCTTACAGTCCGCCGGAACTGGATGTCCAGCCCAACGCCGACTTCATCCGCTACGACGTCGACATCCCTCGCTGAGCGTCACCCTTGACGGCCGAGACAAACGAGGCACATGTCGTCGCTTTGGTCGCGGTCGCCAACGAAGCGGCGGACGTCGTCGAGAATGTGTTCGCCGAGGGCGAGCACATTGCCGTCGTCGCTTCCCTTGATCCGCTCGAACAGCCGTCGGCGGCCGTAGAGCAGGTTTTCGTGGTTCATCGCCTCCGTGATTCCGTCGGAATACCAGACGAGCGACTGGCCTGGCGCGAGCAAAACGGTTGTCTCGCGGTACTCCATGTCCCATTCGACGCCCAGCGGCAGGCCGCTGGCATCGTGGCTTACCACCTCGCGCGTTTCGCCGCGGCCGTGGAGCACGGGCGACATATGTCCGGCGTTGACCAGAGTGACCTGGTGGCGTTCGGGATCGACCACGCCCATGCCCATCGTGATGAACCGATCCTGCCAGCGTGGTTTGCAGAAAACGTGGTTGACGTGCGCCATGGCCGCCGCCGGACTCGGTTGGCTGGCCTACGAGTAGCGCACTTCGGCCGAGAGTCGCGAGACCAGCAGTGCCGCCGATATCCCCTTGCCCGACACATCGGCCAATACGACGCCCAAACGTCCGTCGGGCAGCGCAACGTAGTCGAAATAGTCGCCGCCTAGCTGGTTGGCCGGTTCGTAGAAATCGTAGAAGGCATAGCCGACTGTTTCGGGAGGATGGTCGGGCAGAAAACCCTGCTGCACCTCGTGGGCAATGGCCAGTTCGTGTTCCAAGGCCCGCTGGCGGAGCGCCGAGTCGTGAAGCTGGGAGTTTTCGATCGCCACGGCCACTTGCCCGGCAACGGCGGCCAATACCTCGAGATCGTCGCGATTGAAACGGCTGCGCTGGTCGAGTGTGTCGACCTGAATAATGCCCAAAGCGTTCTCGTCGATGCCGATCAGCGGCGCGCACATCATCGATCGAATGTGAAAATCAACGATGCTCTCGGCCATTTCGAATCGGGCATCGGCGGCCGCATCGGCCGAGAGAATCGCCTTCTTGGCCGCCATCACCTCGCTGATGATCGTCCGGCTGATGCGGATCGTATCTTCCTCCGCCTCGCGTCGGTGCTTGACCGCCACCGGCATCAGGCGACCCGAGTCGGCATCCTTCAGCACGATGAATCCGCGGTCGGCCTGCGGGAAGATTTTGAACAGGCTGTCGAGCAACTTGGACAACACCTCCGCTGGGGCAAGCGCCTTGCCGAGGTTCTGCCCGATCTCGACCAACGCCTTGAGCTTCGCCTCCGGCCGCACCGCCAGCCGCAACCCGGTCTGCCCTTTCGAGACGTCCATTTTTGACATAACGGTCGAGTTGCCCGTCCATCGCTCGTCGATGAGCATGGCCGAGCCGTCGTCGAGGTGGACCGTTCCGTTTTCGTGGGTTTCGCTGGCGACGGGTCCCTGGTGAAAGACGAAGACCAGGTCGCAGATCCGGATGTGATCCCCCTCTCCGAGCGGCTGTTTGCCCAAGACACGATGTTCGTTTACGTAGGTCCCGTTGCGACTCTTGAGATCCTCGACGTAGTATTTACCGTCAATCTTCACGAGCCGGGCATGTTGCCGGCTCACCGCCCCCACCTCAAGAACGACGTCGCAGTCTGGACTGCGACCCAGCACGATCGACTCTCGTTCGAGCGGAAAGAGCTGACCGGGATTCAACCCGTTCAAAACGCGGAGTATCGCCATGGTCGTCCGTCATGCCAAGAATGGGGCCGATTCGAACCGCCGTGCCGGGACAATCACGAACCCGCACGGGTTTGCAGCGCACGCAAGGGGCGTTCAGCGGCGGCAACCGCCCGCCGGCTTCTCGCAAACCGCGCACAAGCCGCGGCCTGGTAACGAATCCGTGTCATGTCAGCACTGCCCCATGATTCTAAATCGTGGACCGAGAAAGGGAAAGCGGCCGGCCGTCAAAGGACCTCCGCGCAGGGTCCCATGATACCCCTTGACGCAAGACCAAGAGAGACTTATATCTTAGTGGCATGTAGACGAACGCCGCGCGACCGCCAAACGGCGAGAGCACCGAGGCGTCCACCCGATTGGGGAATAGTGTAACGGCAGCACGACTGACTCTGGATCAGTTAGTCAAGGTTCAAATCCTTGTTCCCCAGCTTTCTAAAGCTTTGCTTGACAATGAGTTACGCAAGGCTTTTTCTGTGCCCGACCATTCGATGCCTACATGTCCTCTGCCTGGCCGGCGGCCGAGGCGAGGGTCGCGTAGGCCCAGATGAACAGGATCCCCATCACCAGGTCGGTGATCGTAAACGGCTTCCACATGCTGGGGATGCCGGCCCCCAGCCAGTGCCATCCGCTCACCGCGCAATAGGCGACTTTCAAGAGAATTCCGTAAGGAATGAGGTTTCGGTGTCGGATCGGATTCAGGGCGATCTTGGCGAACATCAGCGCGAAGATCAACAGCACGGCGGCGGGAAACTGCACGTAGCCCATGTGTTTTGGTGGAGTTACGCCGAAGGCCTGGAAAGGGTAGCCGGGGGCGAAGAGGAACAACAGGCCCAAAATCCCGTCGTAGGCGGCTGCCAGGCCGAACAAGACGGGGATCCAAATCGGGGTTTTCACAATAGAGTCTCCCGGGAATAGGAAGTGTCGCGAAGATACTTGCGACGGAAATTCTCCCGTCGCCATTTGGTCAGTTCGTCGCCGTAGAGCTTCCCCGCCAGGCGGTGAAACCCGTCGCGCAGTTCCTCGACGGTCATCCGCTTGGGACGATAGTTGATGTCGAAAAGGGTATAGCGATGCCATGCCCCGTCGTGGAGCATTCGGCCCTCTTGCTTCAGTCGCTCGTAAAGGTGTGAGCCGGGGAACGGCGTAAGGTACGTGATCTGCACGTCGTACAGTTCCGTGTCCATGGCGAAATCCAGAACGTGATCGAAGATGTCGGGCGTGTGCTCGTCGAGCCCCAGGACAAAGCACCCGTTCACGCGGATGCCGTGCGACTGAATCCGGCGGATCGCCTCCTTGTACTGCGGCCAGTGTTTCCGCTTCCAGTCGACTTTGAGTTCCAGCCCAGCAAGCCCCGCCTCGATCGGACTCTCCAAGCCGATTAGCAACTCGGCACAGCCGCCTTTTCTCGCGAGGGTCAAGAGTTCCTCGTCCTCGTGAACCGAAAGATCGGTTTCGGCGAACCAATGGACGTGCCGACCGGCAAGTTCCGCCAGCAGTCTCTTCCAGTAGGACTTGTGGACGAACGCATTGTCGTCGGTGAATTCGACGAACGGATGGTGCCAAATCTCGCGGATTCGATCGATCTCAGCGAGAACCCGCTCGGCGGGCTTCTGGTTGTAGCGATCCGTCAACAGGGTTGAACTGGCGCAGAATTCGCACTGCAACGGGCAGCCGCGGCTGGCTTGCACGGTCAGTCGATTGTATTTCGAGATGTCGAGAAGATGGAAGGCCGGCATGGGCGCCTCGGCGAGATCGAATGCTTCCTCGGCGCGATACATCCGTCGAAGACACCGCTTCTCGGCGTCGCGGAGCACATCTTGCCACACCGGCTCGCCTTCGCCCACGACGACCGCATCGCAATGTTCGGCCGCCTCCTCGGGCAAGGCCGTGGCGTGCAGCCCTCCCACGACGACCGGCACTCCGGCGGCGCGGTAGCGATCGGCCAACTCGTATGCTTCGCCCATTTGGGCGGTAAAGCTGGAGATCGCCACCAGGTCGAACCCGTCAGGCAAATCGCCGAGCTTGCGGATATCCTCGACTTCGAGATATTCGCATCGGTGTTCCGCCGGCGTCAGCCCGGCAAGCGTGAGCAGTCCCAGGCTTGGCAGCGAGGCAATCGTCTTGCTGCGTTCCACGAAGCCGGGCAAGGTCAAGCCGAGTTGTAACAGTTCGGCATCACACGCGCGGATGCCGCTCATGGCGATCAGGCCGATTTTCATAAGAGGAGTCCCCGATAGAGAATGTCTACCGTGCCGATGACAAGGCTCAGCACGGGAATGAAGAACAGGTGCCGCATCGTGCCGCGCCAAGCCGACAATGCGCAGACCAAGGGCATGGTGACCGCGCCGACCACGAGAAGCACGGACCCGAGCCTCGGCAATGGATCCAAATGAAGCGCTGCGGCCGACAATCCGAAGGCAAGGTTGAGCAGGCCGGTGCCCACGAGAGAAACATGCGTCAGCCGCAGCATGCGCCGCCGCCAGGATTCATATCCGCCGAGCCATTGCTCGCGATGGAAGAACATGCCGATGCCGGCGCCGACCAAAAGCCCGGCGAGGATGGCGATCCAGCCGGTGACAAGATTGAGTTGCATGGTCCAGCCTCCATTTCAACCACGCCAACGGTGAGACGTGACACGGGTACGACACGCACCGTTCCCGAAACGATACCATGTCGGGCCGCCATAAGGCAGGCACCCCCGATCACCACAAATGAGGTATACATTATCTAGCCGGAGGTGCGATATCTTTCGATTATCGTGGCTATGCCGGTTTTTTATTGACGGCATGTGGCCGGTGGATTACCATCACAGCGGTGTTATAACACCTTGTAGTACATTTCGTTCGCCTTCTGATCCGCAGTTTAGTTTGATTTCGGCCATGAGCGAACACCTGTCGCAAAAAGCCTATTGGCACCTCCACGACAAGCCCATTTCGGGCGACCTGAAGCCCGGCCATAGGCTCAATAATCGAGGCATGGTCGAGAAAAATGCAGGCCGTTTGGCGATGTAAGGGGCACGTGATGACAAGAACAACCGTCCCCACCGACTAAGAGGCGAGGAAACGAGACAATGAGACACCATCGACGGCAGTTCTTGGCTGCATCGGCCGGGTTGTTTGCTTCCGGCCTGATAGGCTCGTCGGTCGACGCCAACGGCCCGGCCGAGAGACCCGCATCGAAGAACGATCGTCCCGGCATCGG
>DOEZ01000235.1 GCA_003532715.1 Planctomycetaceae bacterium | reverse complement strand
CCCGCCACAGGAATGTCATGTTGTAGCGCCGCGCGGCGACTGGCGTATTCATCATCACGGAATCATCCGGGCGGTTTCCATCCCTCGGGCGTCGGCCAGCGCGCGAAACATCGCCAGCAGGTTTTCCGTCGGGACGTTGTTGCACTGGATGTTGTGGATCGTGTTGAAGACGTAGCCGTTCCGGCTGCCGAGGATTTTGACCCGGTCGGCGACCTGGGCGCGGACTTCCTCGGGGGTGCCGAAGGGGAGGGTCTGCTGGGTGTCGACGCCGCCGCCCCAGAAGACGATGTCGCGGCCGAATTCCCGCTTGAGTGTCTTGGGTTCCATGCCGGCCGCCGAGCATTGCACCGGGTTGAGAATGTCGAATCCGGCGTCGATGAACTCGGGAATCAGATCGTGGACCGCGCCACAACTGTGAATGAACGTCTTCCACGGCGTCTTTTCGTGAATCCGACGGTTCACGGCCTGATGGTAGGGCTTGAAGAGCCGGCGGTAGGCGTCAATCGAGATGAACAGCCCGTGCTGCGCGCCGAAATCGGTTCCGCTGACGTAGGCCGCGTCGGCCCGGTCGCCCACCTCTTCGGCGAGGTGGTCGATCGTCTCCAGCGCGGTCTCGAGTTGCCGATCGAACACCGCGTGAACATAGTCGGGCCGGGCGATCGTCGAAACGTACCACTCCTCGACATCGCGAACGCCCTTGGGGTGTTTCATCCAGGGGGCCGGCACCAACGCGATGTCGCCGAACGCGCAACCCGGCAACGCCAGGCTGATCCCATATTCGGTCTCGCTCGCCAAACGTCGAGCTTCGCCGGCCATCTGGCGAACGATCGCCGGATCGAGCGGGGCGAATTCCTCACAGTTGTCGGCCGGGTCGAGGTGGTCCTCGTCGATCGGTTCCTGATGGATGATCGAGTCGAAGAAATATCCGCCGTGGGGCATGCGGCCGCGAGGCGGAGCCGCCAGGTCGCCCTCGGGATGGATCAGCAGGTCGCCCTTCGCGTCCGAGGTCGTGTTAAAGCGCTCGGGCACCAAGACGGGCGTCCCGTCGAACAGCACAAACGGCTTCCAGCCTTCGTCGTTGCGAAAGCCGAACATAGTGACGGGGCTGCCCACGCCGACCACGTCGAGACCGAGGGCTTGACGCAGAGCGTCGTCGAATTGGCCGAGCATCTGGTAGGGTTCGACGACCTTCACGCGCCACTGCTGGTCGCCGAGAACAGCTTGGCGAAGACGATGGACCGCCCCGGCGCCCATGCCCGTGACGGCCGTGGCGCCGAAATCGACGCAAACCCGATCGACCGGCTCGTGCCGAAGGGTCGCTTGAAGGCGTTGGCGTGAGTTCATCATGGTTTCGTGTATTGCATCCTCGTTTTGCGTGATTCTTGCCAAGGGCCACCCCAACGCCCATGCATCGATAGGCCACTACTCATACCGATCGTATTAGAACCACCCGACGGCGCATTGTCATTTTCAGGTTTTGCCAATCCATTTCGTTTTTTTGCCACATTCGCGGTTGGATTCCTGATTGCTTGACGAGTCGCTAATTATTAGAATGAAAGATGTTACGGCGTTCCGCGTCAAGCCACACGCCGGCTCCGAGGTATGTTCTTTTTGTTTTTTTCGTTCGGAATTGGCATTGTGACGAGCATTACATGAGCCGATTGAAACGTGTTTTGCTCCTGATCGAATCGTCGCGAGCCTACGGCCGCGGATGCCTGGCCGGCGTTGCCGCCTATGTGCGTGCTCATCGGCATTGGCGCGTCCTGCACGTCGAGCGAAGCCTGAACGAGGCGCTGCCGTCTTTTCTCGCTCGCGGGCAGGCCGACGGAGTGATCGCGCGGATCGAGACGCCTCGCCTGGCCGACGCCATCGACCGCCTGGGGCTGCCGACCGTCGATCTGTTGGGAACCCACCGACCTCGCGGCGGCGGGATGCTCGACACCGATTCACGCCAGTGCGCCCGGCTCGCCGCCGACCACTTCCTTTCGCGCGGATTTCGGCACATGGGCTATTGCGGCTATCCGGGCATCAGCTTCTCGGACGAGCGAGGCCGGCACTTCGCCGAGTATCTCGCGTCGCTCGGCCACGAGACGTTTGTGTTCGACCACGCCGTCAAGGAACGCGCCGGCGACCACATCATCGCGCGCGAACGAGGAGGCGAGTTGAGCGAACGGAATGTCGCGCCGTGGCTTCGGTCGTTGCCCAAGCCGGCGGCCGTATTCGCGTGCAACGACATTCGCGGGCGTCAGGTTCTCGCGTCGTGCGAACGGGCCGGTCTGAACGTGCCCGACGACGTGGCCGTCCTGGGCGTCGACAACGACGAAGTGATTTGCGACCTGTCCATTCCACCGCTGAGCAGCATCGAGCCCGACACGAGGCGACTCGGTTACGAGGGAGCCGCGATGCTCGATCGACTGATGGCGGGCGAGCTGCCGCCGGACGGCGTGATCCTGATCCCTCCGCGCGCCGTCCGAGTCCGTCCCTCGACCGACGTCCTGGCCGTCGACGACCGCGAGACGGCGGCCGCGCTGCGTTACGTTCGTAATCATGCATGCGAGGGAATCACGGTGGGCGTCGTGGCGCGGCGACTTGCGTTGAGCCGCACGACGTTGGACCGCCGCTTTCGCCGTCTTCTCGGACGGGGCGTGAAGGCCGAGATCGACCGCATTCGCGTCCAGCGTGCGAAACAGTTACTCGACGAAACGGACTACAAGATATCGGTCGTCGCCGAGATGGCCGGCTACGGGCTCGCCCCACAGTTCGTTACGGCCTTCAAACGGCTTGTCGGCTGCACTCCCGGTGCATATCGCGCCCGCGGCGTGCGATGAGAACGACGTGGCGTACCGTGTCAACGGACGATTGCCGCTCGCCTCGCGACGATGTCGCGCCTCGCCCGGATCAGTCACGAAACAACACTAGCCCGAAGCGCAAGCGAGGGAGATTTGACTAGTTCAAAGCGCAAGCGAGAAACGTGTGATAAACCTCCCTCGCTTGCGCTTCGGGCTAGTATGAGTTGGTAAGTAATCCGCGCTAGCCGACGAACTCGTACAGCACCGTGTTCCCCTGTTTGCCGACCGCGCGTGTCGCGCCCGTTTGGCGAAGGCAATAGGCGATTCGCTGGGCGATCCATCGTTTGACGCCGAGCGACTCGGCCAGGTGGCCCGTGTGAAAAGGCTCGGGCAGATCGCACGCGATCATCGCTCGCAGATCCGCGACGGTTTGCAGTCGGATCGTCTCATGGACGGCCACGAGTTTCTGGTCTTCGATTTGGTGGTCGTCCGCGCGCCAGCGACGCCGCCGGCCGTGGCCCGGATAACGCCATTCCTCGATGTCCACCACCAGCACTTCGAGCGTGAGCCGCTTGTGGGGAAAGACGCCGGTGAAATGCACAAGCTCGTCGAACAGATCGAGCGGCTTGCCCCGCTTGGGACTCATGCGGCGTTCGGCGACCTTTCCTCCCTTTTTCTTCTGCTTGACCAGGAGCTTGCTGCGAACGATCGGCTTGACCACGGTGACGTCGTGCCGGGCGAGCAGCTTGCGGATCTTGTCGCGGATGGCCGCCAGCGAGCCGTGTTGGATCTCGACGAGCCGATCGCCATCGACGACGTCGATGCGGTAGTCCTTCAGCACGACCTCAAATCGCGCGCCATCGCCGGCGTAGAGCGTCTTCAGTTCCCGGTGCAGCGAGGTTTCCATGGGCGATATTCGCGGGGTGTGTCGAGATGCAATAGAATTCGGCAAAAAGAGGGTGGATGCTACAGCCTGGGCGGGTCGGTTTCGGTTCGCGCGGGCTTTAGGTGCGACCAGCGAAGGCCAATCGGCCAATAGGCCAGCGGCACGAAGGCCAGAAG
>DOEZ01000277.1 GCA_003532715.1 Planctomycetaceae bacterium | reverse complement strand
ACCGGGGCCAGGGCCATGGGCGTGCCGGGATGCCCGCTCTTGGCCGCCTCAACGCCGTCCATCGCCAGCGTGCGGATCGTGTTGATGGCGAGTTGTTCGATATTGCTCGTGGATGTGCTCATTATCTATCTTGCCAAGTGTGAAACGCGTGTCTTGAAGTGTTCGAAGCAGCCGTTTCCGGCGAATGCCAGCCAGTGCGCGGTGTGCCTCTCGACTCTATTAGTTGGTGGGGTGTTCGTCAATTGGGGTATGGATACGCCCCCCGGATTTTGTCACAAAAACCGTGTTCCGTGTGCGAAGCGAGTAGGGACTCGGCAGGCTCTCGACGTGTGAGCGTGGCCACGAGGGACGAGGCGACCCGGCTAAAGAACCGATTGGGGGTGCCGTCCCGTCCGATCGACCCCTCATCGCGAGGCGGCGTACCGCTCCGCGAACTCAAGAACCCAGAGATCGCTCATTTCGACGAACGACGTGATGTCAACTTCAGCCAGACGCTGGAAATGTGATCGGTTGAATATCTCTTTGTTCCGCACGGTCGCCTTGGCGGCCAATTCGAGAACGAAGTACTCCGAGATGGGCCGCACGAGCATTTCGACGCGGCTGAAGTAGTTCACGCGGCCCCGGTCGGGATCGATTTCCAGATCGTCACGGCTGATCGCCGTTCCCCAGCCCCGTTCGTTGACGACCGTGCCCATTTCGAAACCGGGAAAGTGCCGCGGCAGTTTTTCGAGACACTTCTCGATGTGCTCGGTCAGTTCGAGTCGGTAGTCGCGATGGAGACGGCGAAGCTCCTCCTCGTTGAGTTTCTTCTCCGCTTCGGCCTCGGCGCGAACGCTGCCGAGACGCTCCCCGCGCTGAATCGCCTTGTTGAGCCGCTGTTCAAAGTCCGTCATTGCTGCGAAGTCTCGTCGGGCGGAATCCTATTATCGGGCTTCTTCTCAACCGCGTCCGCTGTCGTTTGGCTGGAGCTTTCGTCCGATTTTTTGACCTGGAAGAACTGGGCCAGATCGCCGAACGTCCGCATCGGTTCCGCGCCGGCAATCATCTTCTTCGTGATGGGCACGACCGGCTTAGGGCGAGGCTTGGGCTGATAGTCGGACCGTTCGGATCGCTCGAACCGCTTTCCCTTGCCCCGGTCGCCTTGACGCGGCTTGCGAAAACGGTTCGACGCTCGACCGCCCGCCGGTGGTCCGCCNNGCCGGCGCCGCGCCGCGGCGGACGCCCCTCGTCCGGTCTTCCGTGTCTGCCGTGATCCGGTCTCTCGGCCGGCTTGCTGCCGGGCGGAATCATCGTCAACGAAACGCGGCGGCGATCCTTATCAACCCCCACTACCCACACCTTGACGATGTTGCCGACCGCCACAACGTCGTGCGGATCGCGGACGAACTGGTTGGCCAATTGGCTCACATGCACCAACCCGCTGTCGTGCATGCCGATATCGACAAATGCTCCGAAATCGACCACGTTGAGCACCGTTCCGTGCAACTCCATGCCGGGCGCGAGGTCCTCGATCTTGAGCACGCCACGCTTGAAAACCGGTTTCGGCAAGTCATCGCGCGGGTCGCGACCGGGTCGCGAAAGCTGCGTCAGAATGTCGCCCAACAAGAGCGAGCCGACCCCGAGCCGTTCGGCCGTCGAAGCCAGATCGACGCCGGCGATCTTCTCGGCCAGTTCGGCCAACTTCGCCTTGTCGGTCAAATCCTCGACCGAATAACCCCACTCGGTCAGCAGACGCGAGGTGACTTCGTAGCTTTCCGGGTGGATCCAAGTCGTGTCCAACGGCTGGTCGCCGCCGACGATCTTCAAGAATCCGGCTGCCTGAACGAAGCTCGCCTCGCCGATGCCCGATACGGCCTTGAGCTGTTGCCGATTGCGGAACGGCCCATTCTGCATGCGATGCTCGTACAGCCGCCGCGCCGTCAATTGGTTCAGCCCCGACACGTAACGCAAGAGCGCCGGGCTGGCCGTGTTGACGTTCACGCCGACGAAATTCACGCACGATTCGACGACCTCGTCGAGCGATGAGTGGAGATGCTTTGCCTTGACGTCGTGTTGGTAGAGTCCGACGCCGATTCGGGCCGGATCGATTTTGACCAACTCGCTCAAGGGGTCTTGCAGCCGGCGGCCGATCGAAATCGCCCCTCGCAAGATCGCGTCGTACTGGGGGAACTCCTCGCGTCCGAGGCGGCTAGTCGAATAGACGCTTGCTCCCGCCTCGTTGACGATTACGTAGGCCAGATCGCGGTCTTTCAATTCACCGGAGATCAGCTCGGCGAAGAAATCCTCGGTTTCGCGGCAGGCGGTTCCGTTGCCGATGACGATCACCTTGAGACTGAAACGATCGACCAGGTCGGTCACCGTCTCGATGGCCTTCGATTTGCGATGGTGCTTGCCGACCAGAAGGATGACGCCGTGGCCCAGCACGTTGCCGAATTCATCGAGCGCGACCAGCTTGCATCCACTCCGGTAGCCCGGATCGACCGCCAACACGCGCGAACCGTGAATGGACGGTTGCAGCAAGAGGTTCCGCAGATTGCGGGCGAAAACGGAGACGGCGTGCGATTCGGCCTTGTCGGTCATTTCGCGGCGGAGTTCGCGTTCGAGGCTCGGCAAAATGAGTCGAGCCAACGAGTCGCGAGCGCAACCCCGCAGAAAATCGGCATGGGGATGATCGACCGGAACGAGCAGTTCTTCGACGACCTCCTCGGCCGCCTTCATGTCGACTTCCACCCGGACGCGCAGAATCCGGCCGCGTTCGCCGCGATTGATCGCCAGCGCGCGGTGTGGCGGAACCTTGCGGACTCCCTCGCGAAAGTCGAAGTAGTCGCTGAACGCCTTGAGCCTTTTCTCGTGGATCTGTTGCTTCTTGAGCTGCGCCTTGGTGAGCTTCTTTTCGGCCGCCGACGGACGCTTCTTCTTCGCCGAAGCGGCCTTCGGCGCTGGCCTGGGCTTTGCCGGAGCGTCTTCGAGCGTCTGCTCGGTGACGACGACTTCGTGAATCGCGATCGAGTCGTGAACCACGACCGGTTCCGAATCGACGGACAAAGCGACGTCCGTCTCGGACGCGGGCAATTCGACGCTCGCGTCGGCCGAATCGGTTGTGTCGATCGTGATCAGCACCTCCGCCACCGTCACCACGTCCGTCACGGTCGCCGTCTCGGCCTCGGTCGGCCGTTTCGGATCGAGCGTCGTTTCGACCATCGGCGCGGCGGGGGGTTCCTGCGTCTTGGGTGCCGTCGCCGCCTTGGTTTCTTCTTTTTCTTTCGCCGGCGGCGCAATTCCGGTACTGATCAGTTCGCCGGTGCGCTGCAACACCTCGCGCAACCGTTGACGCAAGTCGGCCCGTTCGCTGAACTGCTCGGCCAGGATGTGACCGGCGCCCAACAGGGCGTCGGCGGCCGACTTCACGTGCTTGTCTTCGTTGATGAAATCGGCCGCACGGCGGTCGAGGTCGACGCACAGGGGCGCGGCGGCGAGGATCTCCTGCGCGAGTGGTTCGAGACCGCGACCGCGAGCCTGGGTGGCCAGCGTCTGCTTCTTGGGCTTGTACGGAAGGTAGAGATCCTCGAGCCGCTTGGTGGTCGCCGCTCCGAGGATCTGTTTTGCCAACCGCTCGGTCAGCTTGCCCTGCGACTCGATCGACCGGAGGATGGTCTGTTTGCGTTCGGCCAGCAGCCGAAGCGACCGCAGTTGTTCTTGGATCCGCCGAATCTGCTCTTCGTCGAGCCCCCCCGTATGGTCCTTTCGGTACCGAGTGATGAAAGGAACCGTGTTCCCTTCGTCCAGAAGTTCGACCGTCGCTTGAACTTGGGGCAGCGGAAGCCCAAGATCGCGAGCCACGTGCTGAAGATTGATCGTTACCGGTTCAACCATAAAAATAGGTCGCCAGACGGGGACGAAGGAGCGATAAGCGCAAACATGATCAAGACTTACCTAGTTCGCACTGTAGGGCATCGGGAAAGGCTTGTCAAGGATATGCCGGGCCAACAAACACGGCCCACCGCGACGATTCGATCCGCGCCGTGGTTATCACCCTTTTGTTGGCCAAGATCGGGACGGCAGGATTATTGGGAAAAAGTCGCATTTTCCATGAAAATGATCAAACCCACAAGGTACCTACTGCCGATACAAGCCGATACCAGACGATGATGCCGGGTCGCGGATGTCGGCGCGCGACAACCGCCCGCGGCGACGTGGTTTTTCAGGCCAAGGAAGGGCTCCCCATGAAATCACCCCAGCTTCGCATCTATCACGGCCCCAGCGAGAACCTCGGCGACGTCGATCTGACCGAAACGTCGGTTCGACGCCGGAATGTGACGATTCCCTTGATGGACGTGCTCCCCTTGATCGGCGACGCGGTTCGCTCGGAACGAACCTGGCTGGGCGACTTCGCCGACGACGAGATTACCATCTCGATGGACCTTTACGAAGTCCTGCTGGCTTACCAGCATTACCGTCGCCCCTCGGCTTGACGCACTGCCGTTTCCAAGAAACAAGAAGCCCGGCGACTCTTCTCGCCGGGCTTATTTTTTGCGCCGATTACCCAAATTGACGGACTGGCGAAAACACCCGACCTTCATCCGGGAGCCCGTCGGTTGCGTCTGGACGCACACGCAAGATCCAGGCCAATTGGCGCGCCGCGACACACCCTATGGTTCTCGTCCCTCGTCCCTCGCCCTCGCCCCTCGCCGCGCTCCTCTCGCTTGCGCTTCGGGTTGGTGTGGGCGCGACGAAGAACGCCACGAGCAAAAATGCCCGTGGCGTCCATGTTCGTTCTTGAATTCAAAGAAGCCCCGCGTCTACCACGGTCCCCGCGCGTAATAGGTGCCGAACTGGAGCGTGTCGCTTGGCCAGGCCGGGGTCGGGCGGAACATGCCGCGCTGATATTGGCCCGGGCCGGCGTAGTCGCGTCGGTACTGGTGGTAGATGGGCGTCACTCGCGTGTTGCCCACGCCCCAACCCCAGTTCACTTGGCGTTCGGCGGTGGGCGGAACGACCAAGGCCAGCGGCATGCCCCACGACGCGCTGTAGTAGCCCGCGTTCCACGGCAGCATCTGGGCCTTGCGTTTCGCGCGATAGCCCAACAGGCTTCCTTCGCCCGCCGTGGCCAAGTCGGCCGCGCCCACTGCGATCAACAGAAGGACCGCGACCGAGAAAATCGAAAATCGTTTCATTGTTGGAAATCTCCTTCCTGTATTTGCTCGCCCAATGGTACGGGCACGATGCCCATGGCACCCAAAGCACATCGGTCGGGCCCAATGGCACGGGCAAGATGCCCGTGGCACTCACGGCCGGGNNACGGGCAAGATGCCCGTGGCACCCATGGGTGTCTCGACTGTCGTTCTACGGGCAGTAGTATTGTCCGTCGCACTTGCACGGATTGACGAAAATGTGGCTTAGAATCTTGCCGTCCATCCAGGTCGGGACGATCGCCTGGAGACAGCGGTGACCGTAACGCACCTTGGTGATCGTCACTCCGGCGCCCGGATTCTGTCGCACGTAATGCCGCTTGTGCGTGTACAGGAATTGGTGCGGCATGAGCGGTTGGTAGGTGATCCACGTATGCCCGACCATCGCCGGCGCGGGGCGCGGACTCACGTACAACTCGGCGCCGACGCCGCTGTTGTCGGGTGGCACGTAGTAGTTGTAGAACAGGTCGGACGAATTCATCTGGCCGGCTTCGGCCCGAACGACGCCAAGCGCGGCCGTCGCCACGAGCGCGAAGAGCACCACAAGACGCGAGGATCGCGAAGACATGGAGCGACTCCTTTGTATCTGGGGTTATGTCGGGTGAGGAATGATGGGTTTGGCGAGAGCGAGGTCCGCGTCGCGGTGGGCGCGTCTCGGCCAATTGGGCCGATTGGGCCGATCGCTCAAAGGAAACCTCGGCTTGCATCGGTCTTGCGGGTGAGTCTTTATGTGCCGGATGTAGCAGAGAAAAGTGCTGTAAGGGCCGTTTGTGCGAAGGTGTAGCGGACGTATCGAAAATCTGGCTGGAAGCATCCGGCCGAATCGCTATAATCGTCAGATTCGCCCCGATCCGCGGCCCCGATCTGCGGCATTTTCGCGTCTGCCGAGCCGGGACTGGGCCTACCCCCCTAGCGTTGCATGAAGAAGGCACCCCGAAAGTTGGCTACTTCCACGAGCACGAATACCAAGAAACCGACGTCCAACGAGCCCCCGACGGCCGATCCGGCGGCCGGCAACGGCCGGGCGGCCGGCACGAAGGGTCGCCGGGCCACGGCCGAATCGATGGCCGCCAGCCAAAAAGAAATCTCGGTCAGCGAGTTTTTCGCCAAGAACCGGCACCTGCTGGGCTTCGACAACCCGCGCAAGGCCCTGTTGACCGCCGTCAAGGAGGCGGTCGACAATGCCTTGGACGCCTGCGAGGAGGCCGGGATTCTGCCCGAAATCTGGGTTCACCTCGAATCGACCGCGCCGAGCCGCTACAAGATCGGCGTGCAGGACAACGGTCCCGGCATCCTCAAGCAGCAAATCCCACTGATCTTCGGCAAGCTGCTTTACGGTTCGAAGTTCCACCGGCTGCGCATGAGCCGCGGCCAGCAGGGCATCGGCATCAGCGCCGCGGGGATGTACGGGCTGTTGACGACCGGCAAGCCGGTCAAGATCATGTCGAAGGTCTCGGTCCGCAAGCCCGCGCATTACTACGAAATCCAAATCGACACCAAGCGCAACCGGCCCGAAATCATCAACAATCGCGGCGAGGGGATCGACGTCGCGCCCGGACAGCAGGGCGTCAAGACGGTGGAAAAGCACGGCATCGAGTGGATCGAGTCGGACCACGGCACGCGCGTAACGATCGAACTGGAAGGCCGCTATCAGCGCGGGCGAGGCAGCGTCGACGAGTATCTCGAACAGACGGCCATCGCGAACCCACATGTCACGATTCACTACGTCGATCCCGAGGGCAACCAGCGCGAGTATCCGCGCGTTGCCGAGGTGCTTCCGCCCGAGCCGAAGGAGATCAAGCCGCACCCGTACGGCATCGAATTGGGCCGGCTCGTGTCGATGCTCAAGGACACGAAGGCGCCGACGGTCGCCCAGTTTCTCACGAGTTCGTTCTCGAANNAGTACGCGGATCAGCACGCGTAAGGCCGGCCGGCACGAGGCCGACCTGCTCTACCAGGCCATCCAAAAGGTCAAAATCCGCCCGCCGTCGACCGACTGCATCTCGCCGATCGGCGAGGAGTTGATCCTCAAGGGTTTGCACCAGGTCGTGCCGGGTGAGTTCTACGCGGCGGCCACCCGCCCGCCGGCCGTCTATCGCGGCAACCCGTTCCAGATCGAGGTCGGCCTGGCCTTCGGCGGCGGGTCGATCGCGCATCGCGTCACCCGCGACGAACTCGTCGAACTGCTCGGCCAGAGCGTTGCGCGCACGCTACGGCAGTTTCTCGCCACGTCGTTCGAGGGACTCGGGCTCGATTCGGCCGACAAGATTCTGGCCGAAGCCAAGACCCCGACGCGCGTCGCGCCGGGCAACGTGAAGCCCAAGGACATCGACCGCCTGCACCACTCCATGCGCAATATCAACCTCACCGACGGCCAGTCGATGAACGTGCTGCGCTACGCCAACCGGGTGCCGCTGCAATTCCAGGCCGGCGGATGCGCCATCACCCAGACGGTCATGGCCACGAACTGGCGTTCCTACGGGCTGAGCCAGTCGCGCGGATCGATGCCGCGCGGCCCGGTGACCATCATGGTTCACATGGCCAGCGTGTGGGTTCCCTTCACCAGCGAATCGAAGGAGGCGGTGGCCTCGTATCCCGAAATCCAGAAGGAGCTTCGCCTCGGGCTGCAAGCGGTTGGCCGCAAGTTGGGCATGTACCTCCGCCGACGCAGCCGCGTGAAACACGAGGGCGAGCGGCGGAATATCTTTCTGCGCTACCTCGGCGAAGTCGCCCGGGCAACGAGCCAAATCAATCAGGCCGACCAGAAGTCGTTGTACGACCAATTGATGGCGGTCGCCAGAAAACGAACCGCCGAGGCCGACATGAAACTCGACGACCGCGGCCGGCCCCTCGACGAGGAAGAACTCGAACTGGGCAAGAACGTGTTGATCGTCGACCCGGCCCAGCGCATCGCCGAAAAACTCAACGGCAACGGGGGCGGAGAAGACGAATAGAAACCGCGGATGAACGCGGATGGGTAAGGATTAAGAAGGACGGTAAGGGGGAGATGAACGTGGATCGGCATGACGAGGAGAGTCGAATCAATGCGATTACCGAGAGGGTGATAGGATGTGCGTTCTCGGTGGCGAATACACTGGGAGCCGGATTTCTCGAAAAGGTGTACGAGAACGCTTTGACGCATGAGCTTCGGAAGGTTGGCCTCGTTGTCGAGCAACAACTCCAAATCAGCGTCGTCTACGACAGCATCGAAGTGGGGTATTACGTGGCCGACCTACTGGTCGAGAAAGCGGTCTTGGTGGAAATTAAGGTCGTCAAGGCGTTCGACGACGTTCATCTGGCCCAGTGCATGAACTACCTCCGTGCAACCAACTTGAAACTGTGTTTGCTGATCAATTTCGCCACCCCCAGGATCGGCATAAAACGCGTTGCCAATAATCTGTGACCCTAATCATCACCCCAACAACATCCGCGTTTATCCGCGTTCATCTGCGGTTCCAAGAAAGAAATCAGAGTTGACCGACCATGGCAAAGACCTCGAAGCGTAGCACCCATGAAGTGACTCTTAGCCCGCGTGATACGCGGACGCTTGGGCAGTTGAAGGAACTGGCCGACGGCGTCGTGACGGCGGCCGACAAGAAGCGCGATCCGCACATGGACATCCCCACGCGCGCGTTGTCGAACGTCCGTTACAGTTCGACGAAGAAGATTCTCGAGATGGGCGCCAACACAACCCGGCGGCAGTTGTTCAACCTGTCGCAGGCCAAGAGTTTCATGCAAACGATGCTGGTGGCCAGCGGCACGAAGCAACTCATCGAGCAGGGCAAGACGACCAGCATCCGAGGTCTCTACTACCTGTTGAAGCACACGATCGAGGGAACTCGCGAG
>DOEZ01000011.1 GCA_003532715.1 Planctomycetaceae bacterium | reverse complement strand
ACGCGCCTGCCGACGCCTCGACACCCGATGCGCCGGCCCCCGAATAAAGCAGCCGACAAGCCGCGAACCGACCATTTCGCGCGGCGTCGTGCTCTGACGACCGGCGCGGCCACGGCCGGGTTTTGTCGGCGCGGCCGCTCAAATCCTGTCCTACTGTTCACCACGAAGGGAGTGCCGCTACTTTGCTTCTGAGCATGACGGGTTTTGGCGAGGCGCGGGCACAGGCCGACGGGCTCACCGTGACGGTCGAGCTGCGCTCGATCAACAGCCGCTACCTGAAGATGTCGATCCGCTGCGGCGAAGGCTACGCGGCCCTGGAGCCGCAAGTCGAGGCCCTGCTTCGCACGCGGTTGCGACGCGGCACGATTCAGGCCAACATACGCATTCAGCGAGAACGCTCGTCGGCCGATTACCAGCTCAATACCGACGTGCTGGATCACTACCGGCGAACTTTGGCCCGGTGGAGCGAACTGGCCGGCGTCGACGAGGAGATACCCACGGCGGCCCTGTTGCCGTTGCCCGGCGTGGTGAATGACGAATCCTTGAGTGATTGTCGGCTTGAGGAGGATTGGCCTCCGGTCGAAGAAGCCTTGAACTTGGCGGTGGAGAGCCTCGAACGAATGCGTTCCGACGAGGGTCGGGCGATGGCAGCCGACCTTCGGATGAATTGCGAAAACGCGCTGGCGTGCCTCGAACGAATCGCTTCGCGAGCGCCGGTGGTTGTTGCCGGCTATCGGGCGAGGATTGAGGAGCGGCTCAAGCGAGCGCTGGCCGAGTATGAAGTCTCGCTCGAACCGAGTGATTTGATCAAGGAGGTCGCGTTGTTCGCCGAGCGGAGCGACATATCCGAGGAAGTCGTGCGGCTGCGAAGCCATTTCGAACAATTTGAGTCGATCATGGAACTGCCCGAAAGCTCGGGACGAAAGCTCGAGTTCCTGACTCAGGAGATGTTTCGCGAGGTGAACACGATCGGCTCGAAGGCCAACGACGTCGAGATTGCCGGGGACGTGATCGAGATCAAGGCCTCGCTTGAGCGAATCCGCGAGATGATACAGAATGTCGAATAGTCATGGCGAATGACCGGCCCGGGAAATTGGTCGTTGTGTCGGGTCCGTCGGGAGCTGGAAAGAGCACCGTGTTGCGGCGTCTGTTGGCGTCTCCTCCGCCGGAGTTGATTCCGAGCGTGTCGGCCACGACGAGACCGCCGCGGCCGGGTGAAATCGATGGAATCGATTATCACTTCCTCACGCCCGAGCAGTTCGAGGATCTCCGGCGGTCGGACGGGTTCCTCGAGTGTTTTCAGGTTTTCGAGAGGGATCATTGGTACGGAACGCCGCGGAGCGAAGTCGAGCCGCGGCTCACCGAGGGTAAGTGGGTCTTGCTCGAAATCGACGTTCAGGGCGCCCGACAAGTCATGCGGGACTTTCCGGACGCGATCACGATTTTCATCCACACCCGCGACATGAACGAGTTGGAGTCGCGTCTGCGAGGCAGGAACACCGAGACGCAAGAACATATTCAACGGCGGCTCGAACGAGCACGCGAGGAAATCGCCGCGGCCGGCGAGTACGATTACCAGGTCGTCAACGACGACGTCGACGTCGCGGTCCGGGAAATACGAACCATTCTCACCTCATCGGAGAAACCCAAGAATGTTTGACGAGCTTCGAGACGAAGAAATCATCAATAAGGTTGGAGGCCNNCGTTTGGTCGCCCTGAACTCGGGAAGCCGGCCATTGGTCCCGGCCGACAACGCCGAGGACAGGCTCCAGGTCGTCATCCGGGAGATCCTGGAAGACAAGATCTACTTGGACATGGACTCGAACCTTCGCATTGCCGAAAGTCAATACGGAGCGGGCGGGCCTCCGGAGTTGGACCTCGACGCGCTATGAACGGTCGCGAACTGCTTATCGGAGTGACGGGCGGAATCGCCGCCTACAAGACGGCCGCGCTCGTGAGCCGGTTGGTGCAGGCCGGCGCGGGCGTTTCGGTCGTCATGACCCATTCCGCAACGCAGTTGGTGGGCCCGAAAACGTTCGAGTCGTTGACCGGCCGGCCCGTCTGGACCGAGGTCTTCGGACCGCGCCCGCACGTACACATCGAGTTGGCGCAGAAGGCCGAAATTCTGTGCGTCGCGCCGGCCACGGCCAATATCCTGGCCAAAGCGGCCCACGGGCTCGCCGACGACTTGCTCAGCACGGTCCTTTTGGCTTTCTCAGGTCCCGTGCTCATGGCGCCGGCGATGAACGACCAGATGTGGGAGAAGCCGGCCGTGCAACGCAACCTCGAACAACTGCGTCGAGACGGCGTGCAAATCGTCGATCCGCAAGAAGGATACCTGGCGTGCGGCACGCGAGGCCCCGGGCGAATGGCCGAGCCCGAGGTTCTGTTCGAAGCGATCCAACGAGTGCTTGCCGGCGAGTAGGCCGCTTGGGCGCCACTGCTGGCTTTCGGTCACGATCATGGCACGCATCCTCATTACCTCCGGTCCGACGCGGGAATACCTCGATCCGGTTCGCTACCTGAGCAACGGGTCGAGCGGACGCATGGGCAGCGCGCTGGCCTGGGCCGTCTTGGCCGCCGGCCATGAAGCGATCGTCGTCACCGGGCCGGTCGACGCGACCTATCCGCCCGAGGCGGAGGTAACGCGCGTCGTCTCGACCGAGGAGATGCGCGACGCCTGCCTGGCGGCGTTTCCGACGTGCCACGGGCTGATCGCCGCCGCCGCGCCGTGCGATTATCGGCCCGTCGAAGTCGCTTCGCGAAAACTGCCGAAGAACGGGCGGCCGTTGGTGGTTGAATTCGTCGAGACGCCCGACATCGTTGCCGCGCTGGCCGAGCGCAAAGAATCGCGGTGGATCGTGGCCTTTGCCCTCGAAACACACGACCACCACGCCCGCGCGATGGACAAGTTGCGGCGCAAACAATGCGAACTGATCGTCGTGAACGGCCCGACGGCCATCGACTCGCCGGAAACGAGCCTCGACGTGCTCGACAAGGACGGGCAGGTCGCGGCATCAATCGCTGGCGACAAAATCCGCGCGGCGGAGCAACTGTTCGCCCTTATTGCCGACCGGCTGTTAGCGAGGTCCGCCCGATGAAACAGTCCGAAATCGACCTTTGGCACATGCGGCGAGCGTTGGAACTGGCTGAAAAAGGCCAAGGACGCGTCGAGCCGAACCCGATGGTCGGTTGCGTCGTCGTGCGCGGCGCCGAAATCATCGGCGAAGGCTGGCACGGCCAGTTCGGCGGGCCCCACGCCGAGGTCGAGGCGTTGCGGCTGGCCGGCTCGCGGGCGGACGGGGCGACGTTGGTCGTCACGTTGGAGCCTTGTTGCCACCACGGCAAGACGCCCCCTTGCTGCGACGCGATAATCGCCG
>DOEZ01000010.1 GCA_003532715.1 Planctomycetaceae bacterium | reverse complement strand
TCTCAGGCCGGCAATAATGGAATGATGGACCGGGTTGAAGTGGATCTGCTCCCCATCGACGCGGATGCCCAACAGGCCGTTGAGGATCGCCTGGCACCCCGAGAGCCCGGCGACGATGTTCGCGCGTCCGTTGGTGCGGTAGTCGCGGTCGGCGGCGAGAACGGCCTGTGGAATATAGGGAAACTCGCTCCACCAGAGGATCCGCTGGAGGACGTCGACACCCAGCACTACATGCCCGGCGGCGATCAGATCGACTACCAACTCGGGCACATCGCCCGCATACGCCCCCGGCCCGCCCCAATCGGCGTCGTTTGGGTCGTATCCCTCGTCCTGCTTCGAAAGGCTATGCACGCCGTGGGGCGAAAGAAACTCGTCTTCGCTAAGATGCGACAAAACGGCCTGCTGCTGCTCGCGCGAAAGCATTCCAGTCCGCAGCAAATCGAATATCTGGATCGAGTACGCAATTCGTGGCCGCCCTTCGCGATCGAGGCAACGGAACCAACGATGCTCGGGATCCCAGAGTTTTTCGAGAAGGTGCTCGCGAAGCGTTCCGGCTCGCGCCGCGAGATCGTGGGGTGTCTTCCGGCCCGTCCAAGAGAAGAGTTTGTCGAGCTGATCGTATATCAGAACTCGTTCGGCGTTGGGGCTAGGCGTGTAATACTGATAATCCTCGGTTCGTTTCAGTTCGAGCAGGTTCTTGTTGGTGCCGTAATCGACCAGCACGGGCGGCCGATCGAGGTCTTCCTTCCTCAGGGCGTAGCGGTAAAGATAATCGAGAAACGTCTCGTCGCGAACCATTTCGGAAAGCACACCGACGTCTCCAGTGAGCGTCACGTAGTCGTGGGCGAGCCGAGCCAGATTGTAGTCGTTGTAGCTATAGCCATTGCCCAAGGGACTGCCGTCGAGCGGACTGAGCGAGTTACTGTTGGTCAAGTCGGCCTCGGCGAACGCCAAAAGGTACCGTCTCACCGCCTGGGCATCACACAAGACGGCCATCTTCGACGTATAGGAGAGATCCCAGAGGTAGCTGCACACCGCGCCGCCGTCCATGCCGGAGGTGGCGTACCACGGGCGAAACCGCATCGCGTCGGAGTCCCAGCGACACGCCAGCAACGAGAAGAGCGATCTGCGATAGAACGCCGCCAGCGAGGCGTTGGGCGTTTCGATCGCGGGCGCGACGGCCTCAAGGCGTTCGATTCGGCGCTGCCAATTCAGCCGCGCCTCGGCGACGAATCGCTCGGGCGAGGCGAGTATCTTGTCGAGCAACGCTGACGTTTTCTCCGGCGCATCGAGCACGGCGACCAGGAAGTGGGTTTGCCGCTCGCCGGGCCGCAGTGTGACGGTTCGCTTTGGAAGCCCGTCGGGCGAAGAAGCCTCGCCGCCGGCAATCGCCAGGGCCAGTTCGGCAACGCCGTCGTCCGAACGCAAACGCAGACGATCCGGTTTGACCATCCGTTTGGTGTTCTCGACACGAGCCCGGGGCGCCGAAAATGGCCATCGCAGGCTATGGCCGACGGCTCCTTCGGCGGTTAGCGCTATTTCGGACGAAACGCTTTGCGACGAGCGATTCGTCAGGATTAACTCGCATATCACGGCCGATACGCCCACCAGGGGGACGATCCGACCGCGCACGTCGAGCCCGGACGCCGGCTTCGCCCGCAGCGCGAACTCCGAGGGATACCAGGTGTAGTCAACCATCTCGACGGTCTGGCCGTCGATCGTGCATGCGACTCGCATCGGATTGGCGAGAAACGGCGGTGCGAACATATGGCCGAAACCAAGCCGAGCCACGTCGGGCTGTACGGTGATCCAGCCGCTCGAAACAAAGATATGCTTGGGGAGAAGGATCATCCGCTGCGAGGTCACGCCGAATCGGGGGATCGACTCCGGAGGGACTTCCCCCGCCTCGGGTGCGGCAGCCAGTTCTCCGTGAAGTGTCGTCGCCAGAATCAGCACGCCGACGAGAGCGACGACGGGCGCAATCCGTCGCCTCCTGTTTCCGCCGATGGCTCGACGCGGGATTTGTGTTAACGCGATAGCCATGATCGTTCGATCTCCTCGAGACTACGTCCCTTGGTTTCGGGCAATTTCCAGAGGACGAAGAGGAGCCCCGCGAGACTACATGCGGCGTAGAACCCGAAGGTCATCGCGGGGCCGACCCGGGGGCTGTCGTTGAGCATGGGGAAGGTCTGGGCCACGATGTAACACGAGGTCCAGATCGTGAACGTGGCGACCGACATGGCCCGGCCGCGCAGTTTGGTGGGGAATATCTCGGACGAGACAATCCACGGAATGGGGCCCAGCGCCATGGCGAACGCGCCGATGAAGACGACGATCGCCAGCAACAGGGCGATGCCCTGCATTCCCGCGTGAAACATCAGGCCGACAGCGCCGAGCGCGAAGACTTGGATGGTCAGGCCGAACAGCAACAACGGCCTCCGCCCGGCCTTGTCGACCAGCGCGATTGCGACGAACGTGAACAACAGATTGACCAGTCCCACGACGGCCGAGGCGGTAAACGCGTTCTCGACACCGACGCCGGCCTTCATAAAGATTTTGGTTGAGTAGTACATGATGGCGTTGATTCCGCTGAACTGCGAAAAGGCCATCAAAGCCACGGCAATCAACAGGGGACGGCGAAACCGGGGCTCGAACAGTTCGACGAACCGTCCCCGCTCCTGTCCGAGCAAGGCTTGGACCGACGCAATCTCTTCGTCGGCTTCCGCCGCTCCCGTCACCCGGTGGAGTATTCGACGAGCCTCGTCTTCGCGTCCCGCCTGGATCAACCAACGAGGGCTTTCCGGCGCGAAGAACAGGAGTGTCAGCAACACGAGGGCCGGCACGACTTCGGCGCCGAGCATCCAACGCCATCCGCGGGCCGTATTCCAAGCCTCGTCGCCGAGTCCCTGAATGCCCGCGTTGATCAGAAGCGTGAGGAAAATGCCCACGACGATGCCGAGTTGGAACAACGACCCGAGCCGACCCCGTCGAGCCGCCGGGGCCAACTCCGCGATATACACGGGACAGACCATCGACGAGGCTCCGATACCCAGCCCGCCGAGAAATCTCGCCGCCAGAAACTGGTTGAAGGTGAACGGTATCGCCGAGAAGAATGCCGACGCGGCGTAGAATACGGCCGAAAGAAACAGAACCCGCCGACGCCCGAATCGGTCGCTTATGAATCCGGCAAACATCGCTCCGGGGATACATCCGAGAATGGCGCTCGCCCCGGCAAGGCCCTCTTGAAATTCGTTCAAATCGAAGTGTGATTTCAGAAACTGGTTCGCGCCGTTGATGACCGCCGTGTCGTAACCGAACAGAAAGCCGCCCATGGCGGCCACGAGGGTGACCAGCGCCAACGTGCCGCGATGAGTTCCTGATTGGGCAGTGCTCATGACCCTGATTGCCCATTGGTTTCATGGAAGTCTGTACCACCAACTCGCGAGTGTCCGCTGGACTTCCGTCGGATCACTCGCCCGAAGCGTCTCACGATGTTGTCGCCTCGTGTGCAAGGGTCGGGGCTTCCACTTCGCGCCCGATCGCTAGAATCGCCGGCGACCCGTCGCGTATATCCTACCACCTGGCGCGGAGGTTGTGAATAGGGGGTGTCCGCGAGAACGAAGAGGGGCAGAACAAGCAGCCCAGATCCGAGGAGACAGAAGCCCGCCGCATGTCCCGAGCCGTCACCACCCGATCTGCAACCCCTTCGGCAGGGTTTCGCCAAAGACAAGCCCCTGCTCCGCGACGTCAAGCCTTTCGGACCGTTCGACGAGTTCGCAATAGTGGGACGGCGCGCCGATCTTCTTCAACCAAGCGACGGCTTCGCGTTGCGGTTTCTCGGGCAGGTCGCGATACCGATCGTCGGTCCGCCGCGCGAGTTGCATGACGGCCAAGCCGGCCGCCGACTCGTCGCCGGACGAGTCGATGATCCGACGGATCCATCGGACGGCCACGTCGGAAGATACGACCGTGTTGAGCGGCCCGTGGAGCGGCCGCCGCGCGCCGAGCCGCCCGACCGACCACACCATCGCGACACGAACGGGCTCCATTCTCGGCTTGGAGGCCAAGTCGAGAAGCATCTCGCCGATTTCGGTCTTCGTTCTCTTCTCAAGCAGTTCCAACGACCCCAGCAGCCGGCAGACCTCGGCCATCTCGTGCGAGCCGGCCGTCAATTGGCCGCCGCGTCCCTTGCCGGTGGTCATCTGGCGGTGCATCGCGCGCAGGGGGCCCAGGATCGGGTCGGCCAACGATTGCTGCTGTCCCGCGTTCAATCCACCGGCGATGCGACGCCAGAG
>DOEZ01000745.1 GCA_003532715.1 Planctomycetaceae bacterium | reverse complement strand
CTCGTGAGCGGTTTGGCCTTTGCCGATGGCCACCCCAAGATCGACACGGCCAAGGGTTGGAAGTCGCTTCTTGAAAACAAGGACCTCTCTAACTGGAAGAGCAAGGGCAAATGGTCGCTCGACGAGGAGGGCGTTCTCTCGCGTCAGAGCGGCGGCGACATTTGGACGGTCGAGGAGTACGGCGACTTCATCCTGGATCTCGAATTCAAAGTGACGCCGAAGACCAACAGCGGCGTGGCGATCCGCGTCTCGCCATCGCCCGACAAGAACAAAGTGGCGTGGTACCATGACGGCGCGCTGGAAGTTCAGATTCTTTCGCCCAACGACAACGAGAAGCCGACCAAGCACGATTGTGCGGCCATGTACGATATGCTCGAGCCGAGCAAGGTCGTTCAGAAGAAACCGGGCGAGTGGAACCGCTACACGATCGTCGCCAAGGGTAGCAAGATCCAGGTGATCTTCAACGACGCGCAGGTCATCGACATGAACCTCGACGATTGGCCCGAGGCCGGCAAGAATCCCGACGGGACGCCGAATAAGTATCAGAAACCAATGAAAGATTTCCCCAGCAAGGGCCACATCCTGCTTCAATTTCACGGCGACCCGGTCTGGTTCCGGAACGTGTACGTGAAGCCGCTCGATAAGCCGAAAGCGGAAAAGGCCGGCGAGAAATAGACGGAGTAAGAAGAGTGGATGGAATCCGCTCAAACGATCCCTGGGGCCGGAGTTCTGGCTATCGGGGAACCGTCATGGAGCCTTGGCAACCCGGTTTGTCGTGGTGGGCCGAGATCGCGACAATTCAGCCTGAAAGGCTGCAGCTGGATAGCCCAGGCCAGCGGCCTGGGGATCAAGCGAGCCCATAAACGCCTACGCCCTGAAAGGGCAGGACGCGAGAAGTCCGGCCCCTTCAGGGCGATCGCTGCTTTTGGTTGCCGCCCACCAAGGGCGTTGCCCTTGGCTATGGAGTAATGGCCCTTCGGGCCGGATTTGCTCAAAACGCTCAGAATCGCACTTCGCACTGAATATAGTTACCGTGGCCACATCGCCGTCGGTGCTCGCCTCGACCAGCGGATCACTGCCGATGGGCCTGCCTTGGTGAAGCACGACCCAGAGGTCCCTGAATTCCTTGTTCGTCGGCGTGGGCTGCACATAGAACGACTCGGCAGGCATCGGGATGACGGGTGTCGAGCCGTCGTCGATCGTTCTCAGCGTAACCCGTTGGAAATCCTCGGTCATGCCGGCCCAGTAGTGGTTTCCGTCGTAGAGCGAGACGCGAGCGCCGTCAAGCGGCTCTCCCTACTTGTCGCGAAGAACGACCCTGAGCGACTTCGGCGCGGCGGCCCGGTCGTCGTCGGTCGGAGGTCTGGAGTCCTTGGGACCGTCCGCAGGGAGCTTTTTCAGCCGCCAGGTGATTTCCTTCGTCTCACCCTCGGCGAGCGACATCTTTTCCGAACGAGGCTCGTGGTCCGGGGCTTCGACGGTCAGCGTGAATTCCTCATCGGGCAACAATTGGCTGGTGCGCCATCGGCCGTCGTTCTGGCGCTCGAAGTTGACATGGCCGACCGACCTTCCGTTCCGGACGTATTCACCCTCGTGAAAGCGATCGGGCAGGTATTTGATTGCCGGTTCGAATCCATGAATCGTTTTGCCTTCTTCATCCACGGCTTTTGCCAAGAGGATGGGCGCGACGTAGCGAACGATCGTGACGTCCGTCGCATCCTCATCGAGCACGCCCAGGTCCACGTCGCGACCGTTCGTCAACGGAGCGTTCTTGGACACGCGGGCCCGAAGGGCGTGATGCTCGTTGTCGATCAAGCTCAGCCTGATGTGCAGCCCTTTGGGCGCTTTGGCCGTAAACCGCCCACGGTTGTCAATCTGGGTGTTCGACGACCAGAATGTCGGCGGGGAATCGTTGGACGTTCCCGAGACACTCGGAGCGAAACCCAACGTTGGCTTCCCCGAACTATCAACGAAATGGCCTTCAACAAGCACGTGGGGAACAGCGCGGACTTCGACCGATTTCGTCGGTTCGTCTGGACCAAGTGTGATCAGGCTGCTCAAGAAGACCCCCGGCAGCGGGCGCTCCGTAGGCCCCAGGCCGCCACGATTCTCGTCGGTCACGGTCAGGTTGTATTCTCCGGCCGGCAAGGGGGCCATGACAAACTCGCCTTTCTCGTCCGTCGAGGCCGACCGCGCCAGGTAATCGACCACGGGCATATCAATCTCTTGTTTCGCCGGGCCGCCGTGTAGTTCGGCGTTAACCGAGACTTTCGGAACCGGCGTGCCGCTCACGTCCACGACGCGCCCTTTCAGCACGAGTCCCTTTTCGAGGACGAAGCGGCCAAGATCGCCGCGCTTCGAGTGCAGGACGTGGGTCGAAGGCGCGTAGTCCTTGGGAATGATCCAGAACCCGGCTTCCCCTCGCTTGCTGACGACCACCTGAAAACATCCCTTCCCGTCCGTCTTGACGTCGGCCCAAGAAGAGTGCTCGAATCCCCCCCTATCCGGCCAGGAAAAGGTTTTGACTATTACGCCGGCCGCGGGCTTTTCGTCGGGGGTGACGATCGTGCCCGAAATCTTCACCCCGGGCTCCAGGGCGACGTTTTCAAAGAATGGCCGCTCGCCGAGTTTCTCGTTCTTGCGTACCATATTGAACGAATAGCCGCCGTAGTAACGAATGTAATCCGGGTGCCGCGCCGTTATCTCGATATAGAGGAAAGTTTCAGCCGCTTCATTGGGCGGCACCGCAAACGAGTACCGACCCTCGGCGTCCGTTTGGTGCTTCGTCTCACCCAATTTCTTCCACGCCTTGAACGCCGTGGTGCGGCTCGACACCCTGCGAAGCACGGTGACCGTGGCCCCTGCGATCGGTCTGCCGGTAATCCGGTCCGTCACCTTGCCGTGGTAGGTCAAGTTGTCTGACGCCGACTCCAAGCTCTTCTCCTTGACCACGTCCTCCGCGCCGGAGGAGACGGCCGGTCGAAGCGTCAACATCGACACGCCGACCGTCAACAGCCCAGCCAGCACCAACGCCCCAAATCGCCAACGGCGAGAACATTCGGGCGAGATACGCCGCGTTTCGTCGAGGACCATTTTGATTCTCCTTGTGAGTGAACTGGGCCGTTCCCAGATGCCCAGCGCGGCCGCGTAGATGGCCGGCCGGGCGTAGATTTTTCGTGCCCAATCGAGCAATTCGCGGGCGTACTCCGTGCGGCTTGCGCGGGCGACCACCGCAGCGTCGGCCACGGTTTCCTGGTCCTCGCGGACACGGCGGCGGAGGAGCCAGTAGACCGGATGGGCGAACAAGACCAGCAGCAACGCGCGGCCGGCCGCGAGAAGCCACAGGTCGCGATTGTGTATGTGGGCCCATTCGTGGGCCAGCACCAGACCGAGACCCTTGGACGTGGCCTGCTCGGCCAAATCGGCCGGCAGGATGATCGTCGGACGCAGGATGCCCGTGGCGATCGGCCCGGCGAGCTTCGAGCTGACTAGAAGCCGCGGAGCGTGGCGGGCAGGAGCGAGCATTGCCGCCAGTTCGTCGCGGAGCCGGTCGGATGCCGGCCGGGCGTTATGACATAGCAAGGCCGTCTGTACCGCGCCGAGCAGCAGCCAGGCAGCGACAAGGCCCATCCCGACGACGAACGACACGAGTGCAAGAGCCGTCCCGCGTGCCGCGAGCCATGCGAGACCATTGCAAACGGCCGAGGATTCAACGACCGGCGCGTCGGACGTCCGGGCTGTCGGCACGGCCGGAACCATCGACTCGGCCGAGTCGGCTCGGGGCGCGAGGGCCGGCGGGTTCAACGGCTCGTTGGTCACGGCTTCAGCCGGCGGCGGAGACTCCAGCCCCGATTCGGCCGCGACCTCGACCACAGGCGTCGTCGCCGGAATATTCCACGATATTTTCGGCCAGCCGGGCAGGGCACAGAGGACGAGCAACGCCGCCACTCCGGCCGTCGTCGCCCAGGCAACGGCCAACCGCTGGGCGGGCTGCCCGAGGCACCGAAACGCGACCGTCGCGACGATCAACAAGAGCGTCGCCGCCGCGTAGTAGTCCACCAACCACGGGCCGAAAGTCTCGACAAACCGGTTCATGATCGTTTCCTCCCCTTGGGTGCTTGTAGCGACTGTTTTTTGGCCTCGGCGATCATCTGTTCGAGCTGTTCGAGTTCTTCGAGAGTGGGGCGTTGCGACTTCAGCCCGTGAACCAGGAATTGGTCCATCGCCCCATCGAAAACTCGGTCGAGAAACCCCGCGGCCAGCCGCTGGAACGTTGAGTTTTGTTCGACCTTGGCAAAATAGGCATAGGCGCGGCCGACCTCTTCGTGGCCGACGAGCCCCTTTTGTTCCATGGCCTGCATGAGGCTCAACACGCTCGTGTAGGCGAGGTGTTTGTCCGTCCGGCGCAGCTCGGTCCAGATTCGCCGGACCGTGGCGCGGTCATCGCGCCAAAGAATCTTTAGCGCGTCGAGTTCGCGATCGGTGGGCACGCGTTCGTTCATAACAACCTCCCTGGGTGTTCTGCAATCACTGCCCGTATAGTACTGGACGTCCAGTAGTTGTCAATAGGGAGTTGGAAGAGAAGGCGATATTTCTTGGAAATGCACCCGGTTGAGGGAGGTGACCTTCAGTCTGAACGGCTGCGACTTAGTAGCTCAGGGCGACTGCCTTTTCGTTGCACACAAGTCTGTCCTGTCGTCGCGATCCGTTAGGCCGGGCGGCTCACGACAGCGGCTTGCGGCACACGGCCACAAGTTGCTTGCCGAACCACTGCATCGTCGGGATATAGCGGCAATGGCCCAGCAGGCTCATGCAACTGCCGTAAATCGCCCGATAATCCGCGCCGACCAGACATGCCCCGAATTTCAGCGGCAAGATGGGCAAATAGGAGTAATCGTAGCTCTCCAGACGCAAGAGCTGAAATTGTTGGA
>DOEZ01000167.1 GCA_003532715.1 Planctomycetaceae bacterium | reverse complement strand
CGCGCATCATCACGCCCGCCTTGGCGTAGCCGTCCGTATTCTCCACGCTCATGACTTGCGCGGTAATCCGGCCATCGCCGGTCAACTCGCGGTATGCAAAATGAAACTCGTCGGTCAGCCCAGCGATGTTCAGGCCGCTCCCTTCCACGACGAACACGCCATCTTCATACGTCGTGCTGCCCGCCGCGCCCACGACACCGATGTCGCGCGACGTCCACGGCGCGGGTAACGGCGCCGGCAGGACGGTCACTTCAGCCGTCCCCTGGATCGAGCCGACCGAGGCCGTGACCGTGTCGGTCATCGACCCGTTGGGGGCCGTGTAGAGGCCATCGGCGGTAATCTGGCCGAGCGACGCGTTCCAGACATAGGGTGATGGAGGGCTCAGAACCACACCGAATTGGTCGCGAGCCATCGCGGCGAACAACTGCGTGCTTCCGGCCGGCACCTGCGCCGACGCAGGCGAGACCGTGATGCTCGCGATCGTCTGCGCGACCGTGAGCGCAACCGTGCTGGTCGTCGACAGCCCGCTGGTGTCGGTCATGGTGACCCGCAGCGTGTAGTCGCCGGTTTTCGAGAACGTGGCGGTGGTATTCTTCGCCGCGTTGGTGCGGTTGACGCTGAAAGTCGGCTGACTCGCGCCCGACGGCACCGACGTCGTGGTCCACGTGTACGTCAAATTTGGCTCGCCGTGGTCGTCCGCGCCCAGCACGCTCAGGGTCGCCGTCGCGCTGGTTACGGGGTCGGGCGTGGCGATCGCGGGCGTCGCCACCGTCGGTGCGACGTTCGCCTCCGGGGTAAACGTGAACGTCGACGTGTTCAAGTAATTGTCGTCGCGGCTGCAAAGCGCGAACCCGACCAAGACGGTGGAACTCATGCTGATCGTCCGCGAGCCGACGGAGGTCCACGTCGTTCCGTCCGGCGAGATGTCGCCGGTGAACGTCGAACCGCTGCGAGTGATCCGAACGTAGTAGGGGGCAGTCACGCCCGGACCGTAGGTGTCGGAGATAGTAGTGTTGTTGCTTGCTCGCGATTGAAAAACGGCCATGTTTGGCGAGATATAGATCATCGCATGTTTCGCGCCGACCGCGGTCGATTCGCGGATCATCAGGCCGGCCTTGGACCAATAGTTGGTGTTTTCGACGGAGGCAACTCGTGCCGTGTACGTGAAATCGGTGTTCGTGATCGACTGATAGACGTACCGGAATTCGTCCGTCGAGTCGAAAATCTCGTCTCCAGCAGCGACCAGGGTGAAAACGCCGTTGTTGTAGCTTGCGGCCCCGGTGCCGCCCACCGACCCGATGTCCTGCGTCAGCCAGGGCGTGGGCAACGCCGCGGCCGCCGGCGCGGCGGCAAAGATGATCCTCTCGGTTCCCCTGACGCTGTCGCTCCAGGCGGTCACGCGATAGTAGTATTCGCCCAGCGGCACGACGTTGCTGTCCGTGTAGCTCGTCGCCGTCAACGACGATGCCACCGTCGTGTATGTCTTACCGTTGGTCGAACGTTCCACTTGATAATGCGTGGCTCCTGAGAGCGCGTTCCACTGGATGGCCATTTGATACGGCTGTTTGGTCGTGAACGTTAGACCACTCACTTGGGCAAGACGCGTGTAATTCGAGACGACCGCCGAGACAGCCGCGTCGCCCGAGGCGTCGAGGCTCACGATGCGATAGAAATACTTCGTGCCCGCCGTCAAGCCCGAGTTGGTGAACGACGGAACGTTGCGGCCGACCGTGCCGACGGTCGTCCAACCGCCCGTGCCGGTCAGCGAACGCTCGATGCGGTAGCCCGTCTCGCCGCTTGCGTCTTGCCAATCGATGACCAACTGCGACGTGCTGATCGAGTTGACAACCAAGCTGCTCGCCGGGCCGGCCTGCGGCACGTCGTGGACCACGCTGGACGGCTCCGACACGGTTCCGTCGACACCCTCCGCGCGGACCCGGTAGAAATAGAACTGGTACAGCGGCAGGCCCGTTTCGACGTCGATCAAGTCTGAGTCGATGTAGGTCGTGACTTCGGCGGCGGTCGTGCCAATCGGACCGTAGTTGATGCCGTCGGTCGACCGATCAACGACGTAGCCCGACTCACCGGACACGTCGTTCCACGCGAGGCTGAAGCTCGACGCCGTTTTGTCGGTGATCGTCAGTCCCGACGGAGCCGGTAGGGCGTTGAGCGTCGGCTCCGGGTTGAGGTTGCCGGTCAGGCTCGCGCTGGTGAACGTGGCGACGTTCAATGCATGATTGGTCGGCGCCGTGGGAGTGCCCCACGTGCTGACGTTGGCCGTCGAGACCAGCCCGATGTAAACCGTCTCGCCCATGGCGATCGTCCGGTTGGTGCCGACTTGCGACCAATTCGTCCCGCCGTTGCTCGACACGTAAGCGCGAAAGACGTCTCCGCTCCGCGTCAACCGCAGCAGATAGGAGGTCGTGGCCGTGCGGCTTGACGAGAACGTCGTGCCGCCGGTCGCGCTTCGCGTGGCGAAATAGGCTTGGTTCGAGGATGTGAGATACAGCGAGGCGCTCTTGGCGTTCGAGTCGAGCGAATCGCGGATCATCACGCCGGCCTTCGGGTTTTGCGTCGTTCCCAGGGCCGACACGCGAACCACGATTTCACCGTCGCCTTTGAGTTCCTGGTAGAGATATTGGAAGCTGTCGTTTGCGCCGCCAATACTGGAAGTCGTTGAAGGATAGATGAAATGCCCCGAGCCGGCCACCGTGAACGTGCTGGCGTCCGAATCATAGACCGCGTAGCCCGGCCTCGCATTCAGACCTACGTTATCGAGCGTCCACCCGGACGGCAGCGGATTGACGCGGATGTTGTACGCCCCCTGGTCGGCGTAGTTGCCTCGGCTCTCGACGATGACGTAATACGCGCCCGTCGTGGCGACATCGAGCGTCAGGTATTGATCGTTGACCAGCGAATAGGGTTGTTCGCGTGAGTCGTCCGACTCGGCGGCAAGCAGCACGCCGGCCGAACTGTAAACGGACACCGTCAAATCCACGCCGTTGGGGTTCTCCCGCGTGGCCGACAACGAATATCGTCCCGCGACGTCGATCGAGAACGAAAAGGCGTCAGCGTCGGTCAGCCGTTCGAGAACGCCGGTCGCCCACTGGGTCGTCCCATCGACGTCCAGCGGCGTGGCCGTGGCGATCGTGCCGCCGTGGTCGTCGGGACGGTAACCGTCGCCCGTGTAACCGGCCGCCGCGTGCGTCACGATCCGTCCGGCGATATAGGCCATGTCGTCCTGCAAGTAGGATGGCCCACCGGGATTCACCCACGGAGCGGCGTGCCACAATGACCAATTATTGACGACGCGCCCCGTTCCTCCCATGATCGAGCCGTGCAGCGGATCGTCGAATACGGCGTATTCCTGGATATTGGTTCCCCATTGGTCGAATTTCGAGATGTGTCCGGCGCCAAACGTATGGCCCACCTCGTGCGCGATCGCGGCAGTCACATTGAAGGGCGACCAATTGCCGTCAACGAACGACCCCGGACTCGTCCTGTTGGGAAATTGGCCCCATGCCAAACCTCCATTGTTGTAGGATGGCGTGATCACGTGCCAAGAGGTCGGATGAATGGCCACGTCGGGTTGGATCGTCGTGACATTGATGTCGAACATCGAGTACCAGGCGGAAACCTGACGCCACGTCTCGACGATCGTCGTTTGCTCGGTAAGGTTGAACGTCGATCCGTCGCCGTCTTGCGTGAACGGAAGCCAACTCTCGGGCGCGTGTCCGTCGAAATCGAGGTAGATCGACGCAGGGGCACCCGTCAGACTGTTTAGAATCGGCATGCCGTTGGCCAACGTGTCGTAGGTGAACGTGCCCAAAGCATCGGCCGATTCGAACAGCGGCAGCGGCCCCATTTCCACGCCAGCGTCTTCGACCACGGCTGACTCCGACACGGGCGAGTCGGGCATCCACACGGTTTTCGAGTCGGGCTGGATGAGCGGGTCTAATTGCAGCAGCTCATCGAGCGAATTGCCGCTGAGCAACATTCGGGGTTCGAGGAACTCCAGCCGGAGCGAGTGGGTTCTTTTTTTCGATGACTGGAGATCTCGCGATCCGCGTCTTGAAGTACGCATGGACTTCCGCCTCGGGTTGGTGGTGCGATATTGCGAGCGACAGGAACGACAGGAACGAGTGTGCCGGTAATCCACTGCGGGCGGTCGAAGCACGCCGTTGCGCCAACAGGAAGAAACCGCTGCCGTCTATCGATGCCCTGAAGATAGCCATGGCTGGCGACCGACAGCAGACGCGAAGAGCGACATAGTGCGAAGCGTTCGTGTTGCGGCGATTTACAAGACACTCTGTTCCGATTCGTGCCGCGCGGCTCGCATCTGCCCCACGCCGGGGTTTCGCAAGTCAAGTATTCCCCAGGACGATCCCGATCGAGCTTCGCGAGCGCCCGTATCCTATCATAGCCGCCCGGAACCGTCAAACTTTTGCTCACCCCAACTGCCGAATCACCACCTATGGGCCGTCACGTCCCAACCGACTTGCGACGGCTGTTTCTTGTCGCGCCTTTCGAGGCATCATCGCGGCTTTGGCTGAATCACGGCTTGCTTGCCACGCGTTTGTGGCGGCTTGGCCGTCCCCACGGCAACGCCGAGTGGCATGGACGGCGTGCATGTCCTTGCTTGTGTGGGCTACGGAATCTTGATGAACCGCCGAGACGCGGAGGCACCGAGAGTTTTGGGAGTTCTGGTGGGCTCGCGGAGCTCGACCCATCCGTTTCCGAGGCTGAGTGGAAAAAGAGTGACGCACTTGCCTATCTGACACATACTCCCCAGTCGTACGACGGTGTTGCGGGCAATCGTTGAGGCGAGCGGGGTAGCGGCTTTGTACCGGATAGGGCGGGTTTCCTTTTCAAGATTGCGTGCGATTGCAGGTCGCTGTCGGTGCGGGATGTCGTCCTCAATAGGAACGTCGCTCCGACCACACCTTTTGCCTCTTCAGTCATTGTGATTGCGCGAGTTCTCGGTCATGTCAAGCAATCCGTTATGGTCAATGGTCCAGGTAGTCACAAATCCATTCATCGAGATTGCGGTTGCTTCGAATCTCCCGTCGCAACGCTTGCCGTCGATCCGCGAACTACGTTCCACGCCAGGCCACAAGACTCCATCATGCACAGGAGCATATACGTCACATCCAACTCCCACCAGCGGTGGCCATGCCGAGCCCGGGTGGGAAACGCGTGATGGTTGTTGTGCCAACCTTCGCCGTACGCCAGCAACCCGACCCACCACAGGTTGCGGCTATCGTCGTGCGTGTCGTAATTGCGATAGCCCCACATGTGCGAGGCCGAGTTCACCAGCCATGTGACGTGCATCACGTAGACGAGCCTCAGAAACACTCCAAAGAACACAAACGAAACGCCCATGTAGGCGTCCCAGAAGAACCAACCGAACGCGAACAATGCCAGACCAAGGGCAAAATGCCAGGCGAGGAAGGTCTTGTCGAGCAACCTCATGAAAGGATCCTTCAAGAGGTCCTTGGCATAGCGCTGCATCATCAGTTCCCACTGCGGATGGCGAGGGCGCGGGAACAGCCACAGGATATGGCTCCACCACGCGCCGTCGCGCGGCGTATGGGGATCTCCCTCCTTGTCGGCATNNTTGATGATGCTTGCGGTGAACGGCAACCCAGGTAATCGGCGGCCCCTCGCCCGCCAATGCGCCGAACAGCGCCAACACCCGCCGCACGAACGGGAACGTCTGAAAACTTCGATGGGTCAGCAGTCGGTGATAGCCAAGACAGACTCCCACGCTGCCGCTGAACCAGCTTAGAATGAGAAACAGTAGCAGACCCTGCCACGTGAAGAAAAACGGGGCCGCCACCGCGCCGACGTGAATCAGCCCGATCCAAGAGACCGAAGGCCAATCGAGCCCGTTGGACCAGCGACCCAGTGGTTCGCTCGACGGCGACTGAACGTCGGCGCGAGGAGAAACGGTCGCGTCCGCCACCGTCGCCGATTCCGTATAGGAAACAGCAGCGTCCTCGCGATCGAGTTCCTGCACACTGCTTTGTGGAGTCCTATTCATATTTCGAATCCTCGTGGGACAATTTCCGACAAAGGAGCCCCGGATTCTAACAGGGCAAAGTTTCCGGGCCACTTGAATTCTTGGATCTTCGCGAGACGAGGAAAGTACTTTCTTCCAAGAATACCGCGTTCCATCGGTCCAAAAAAAGAGTACCTTGTTGTTCCGCGGCAGGATTGCCATCTCAAGAAAGCCCCAAGGAACGTGATTCTCGGGGCAGAATCGCGAAATGTAAAAGTTGCGCAATACTTGTGGCTAGAGTACAGTTCCCCTATGCAGGAGGGCAGACACCTTCGTTCATCAGGGCCGTCGGTGGCCGAGTCTCGTTAGGTCCGTGCCGACAACGTCAACGCTTCCCTGTGTCAGGACGGTGAGCCATGTTGGGACGGGTGCAGCGTCGAATGCCCGAGGTCGCGATCGGACACGAACCGAGGCCCGTAACACGGAAGAGCATCGTCGCATTTGCCTCTTCAGACGGTGGACGGTGGCAAGCGACGAGCCGACGCCGAAACTGGTGTGAAGCGGCGACGGCGACTCGGGGGTTGCCACCCCCAGCCGACCGATCAAGTGTCCACTTGGTGGACCTGCGGGGGGAAGTCCCTTGTTCTTGGGCTTTTCATTCTATTCTCCGTGGAAATGACGACTTTGGGCTCGTCAAATCTTTCTCGGAACACGAGCATCTCGTTAGAATGCACCGATGTTCGTTCACTCCCTTATCACAGAAATCGAGGTGATTTATGAACCATCACCGTCTGGCGACTCTCGTCATATTGGCGGCAGCATTGGGAGCAGCCGGGTTGACCCCTTTCGTCTCCCAGGCCGAGGTGATCATCTACACGGCCTCTTTAAGCGGCCCGGCCGAAGAGCCCCCGAATGCGTCGCCGGGAACCGGATTTGCTCAGATTGATTACGACGACGTGCTGCACACGATGCGTCTGCAGGTCACGTTCAGCGACCTCTTGGGGACGACGACCGTGGCTCACGTTCACGCCCCGACAGCCGATCCCTTCGCCGGGAACGTGGGGGTGGCCTTCCAAACGGGCACCTTTCC
>DOEZ01000713.1 GCA_003532715.1 Planctomycetaceae bacterium | reverse complement strand
CGCTGTCAGCATCTCCTTCAGGAAGGCGATTTCGTGGCTGACATCTGCTTCTTCCATGGCGAAAGCACGCCGAACCACGCCTACGACCGCGCGGAACTCGAATCGCGTCTGCCGGCCGGGTACGATTACGACGGGTGCAATGACGAAGCGATCATGCGGATGACGGTCGAGAACGGCTGCCTCGCGCTGCCCGGCGGCATGCGCTATCGCGTGCTCGTCCTGCCGGAGAGCCGATTCATGACGCCCGTGTTGCTCGCCAAGATTCGCGACCTGGTCCAATCGGGCGCGCAGGTCGTCGGCCCGCCGCCCGAAAAATCTCCGAGTCTCGCGAATTACCCGGCATGTGACGACGAGGTGCGGCGGCTGGCCGCCGAGCTTTGGGGCGACGTGTCGGCGCCGGGTGAAAAGGCCGTCGGCAAAGGCAAGGTGTATTGGGGCGTGCCGCTCGACGCGGTGCTCGGTTCGCTGGGCGTCTTGCCCGACGTCGAGCTGACCGGCGAATCGTGGGCGGCCGTTCCGTGGATCCATCGTCGCATCGACGGAGCAGACGTCTATTTCATCTCGAATCAAGAGGATTACGCCAAGAGGATCGACGCCGCGTTTCGCGTCGCCGGTAAACGGCCCGAATTGTGGATGCCGGACACGGGCCAAATCGAGTCCGCCGGCGTGTGGCAGCCGACGAACGACGGACGCACGACCGTGCGATTCCGGTTGGAACCTCGCGGATCGGTCTTCGTCGTATTCCGCGAACCGCTCGACACGCTCGATCCGATCGCGAGCATATCGCGCGACGGCGAGATGCTCGTCGGGCCGGCCAAACCGGCGGAAATCGTCGTCGACAAGGCCGTCTACGGAGTTTACGGCGATCCGGCTCGGACCATCGACGTGACACGCCACGTGGCCGACCGCGTGGCCGCCGGGGCGCGATCGATTCGCGTCTGGAGCACGCTCNNGCTTATGGCGTCGTGAAGACATTGCGGATCGATTACCGCGTCGACGGTGAACCGCGAACCGCGACCGCGAGCGACGGAGCCGAGGTCCGCCTCATGACGTCCGTCGCTCCGGAACGCCCGGAAGCAGCGATTAGAACCCTGGACGGCAAGCCGGTTCTCGTTGCGTCGCGGTCGGGCAAGTATGCGTTGACGGACGCCTCGGGCAAGACGGTCGCCGTCGACGTCTCGGACGTGCCCGAACCCATCACGGTTGCCGGACCGTGGGAACTCCGTTTTCCATCGGGCTGGGACGCCCCCGAGTCGATTCTCTTGGACGAACTCATCTCTTGGCCCAAACACGAACACGACGGCGTGAAGTACTTCTCGGGCACGGCGGTCTACCGCAAGAAGCTCGAGATTCCGGCCGACCGACTTGGTCCGGGCAAGGAGCTTGTCCTCGATCTTGGCAAAGTCGCGGTCATGGCTGAAGTGAAGCTCAACGGCAAGGACTTGGGCATTTTGTGGAAGCCGCCGTTTTGCGTTACCATCACGGACGTCGCCAAGGCGGGGACCAACGACCTGGAAGTGCGCGTGACGAATCTCTGGCCGAACCGGCTGATCGGCGACGAGCGGAAGCCGCCGTATCTGAAATGGAAACCGGACGGCGGACCCGCCGAATGGCCCGACTGGCTGGCCGAAGGCGGCCCGGTGCCCGAAACCGGCCGGCGGACGCTCACGACCTGGCATCACTTCACGAAGGATTCTCCCTTGCTCGAGTCGGGGCTGTTGGGTCCCGTGACGTTGCGCTCCGCCAAGGTTGTCGCCGCGCCCCAGTCCGGATTATAATGCTGTTTGGGGCGAGGCCGCGGAAATCGTTGGTGGGCGGTGAATATGTCGCCCGCCGACGATTGTTTGCACTGCGGCCACGAATAACATCGCGAGAAAGTGCGTGAACCATGGTGTGTGCAACAATGGCGTTGTGTGGGGTTCTCGCGGCGTGCCTGTCCGTCGGCGGCGTCCTCGAACGGGTCGAAGCGGTCGACTTCGCCAAGATCAAATCCCCCGTCATCTTTCGTGGTGATGACAAATTCGCCTTTCGCGATCCAGCGGTGGTTTACCACGACGGACGCTTCCATTTGTTTTTCACCCTGTCGGAGAACGCGGCGGATGGTGGATACTTCAACTACCTCGCGCAAAGCCGGAGCACCGACTTGGTTCATTGGACCTGGCCTCGAATCTTGACGCCGCGCGATCGGACCAAGAACTTCAGCAGTCCGGGCAATGTGGTGCGTTATCGAAACGAGTGGATTTTGTGTCTTCAGACCTATCCGACGCCCGCGAAGCAGCAATTCGGCACCGAGGCCAGCCGGCTCTGGATCGTGCGAAGTAAGAACCTCGAGGATTGGTCCTCGCCCGAACTCCTTCGGGTGAAGGGCGACGACGTGCCGATCGAGCGAATGGGACGAATGATTGATCCCTTCCTGCTCGAGGATGCCGACGAGCCCGGCAAGTGGTGGTGTTTCTATAAGCAGAACGGCGTGTCGAAGTCCTACTCATACGATCTAAAGCGATGGACCTACGTTGGGCGATCGCCGGCGGGCGAAAACGTGACCATCGTTCGGCACGGAGGCGAGTACGTCATGTTCCATTCACCGGCCAACGGCATCGGCGTAAAACGTTCGCGGGATTTGTCTCGCTGGGGCGACGACGTCGCCCACCTGACGCTCGGCCAGAAAGATTGGAGCTGGGCCCGTCGGCGGTTGACGGCCGCCACCGTCATCGATCTGACGGGCGAACCTCGCGTGGGCACATTCGTCATGTTCTTCCACGGTGATTCGGACGAGGGTGCGGCGCGACAGCCGGCCCACGGGAATGCCAGCCTCGCCTTCGCGTGGAGCGACGATCTTGTTGATTGGACGTGGCCCGGAAAGACTCTTTCGACCACGAAACCCGCAATGGATCGAGCGCGACAATGATTCCCCGGACGAGTCCACGCATCGTGACGGTTGCCGTCCACCTGATACTTCTGGTGGTCGTATCACCCGCGGTGGGCAACGACCAGCCGGTGGACGACCTCCGGACGATTCGCGGCCGTCTTCTCGAAC
>DOEZ01000091.1 GCA_003532715.1 Planctomycetaceae bacterium | reverse complement strand
CCGGCAGTCGTAGGTTGGCCGCCGCCGCGCGGTCGAACGGGACCACATAGACCAATTCGGGCCGCGCGCCCGTCTCGCCGCAAAAGGTCGCCAGCCACTCGGGCCAGTAAGGACGGTCGGCTTCGAGATCGCACTGGTTAAAGATCACGACGATCGGCTTGTCGGCCGCCACCGCCTCGCGAAAGAACTGTTTGACCGCCGCGTCGTTGTACTTCTGCTGCGTCAGAACGGCGACGAGAACGTCGGCCACGCGGCGAATCATCCGGGCACGCTCCCAGTTTACCTCGACGTCGGAGTCGATGTCGGGCGTGTCGAGCAACAATAAGCGGCTCGGCACGCGGTCGCCCACCCGCCAGAAGAGCCGATTTTCGGTCGCGTCGCGCAGGGCGTCCTCGGGCGAGTGCCAGGGTGCGATGTCGAACCCCTCCAGGAGTCGTTGCAGCAGGGCCGGATCGGCCGACTCGGTCGGCACCAGACAGACCGGATGTTTCGTGCCGGCCGCGAGGGGACTGACGGCGCTGGCACACTCGCCGGTGAGTTGGTTGAAAAGGAGCGACTTGCCGATGTTCGTGCCGCCGACGACGGCGACAACGAGCATGGGCGGCAATTCGAGCTGCGGCAGTAGCTTGCGCTCGAGCAGTTCGAACCATTCTTGGCCGCGGGGTGATGTCACGTCGACACGCGCCGCCAGCGGCTCCAACGCGGCCAGCGAGCCGTGGAGCCGGTTGATCGTCGCTGCCCAGTGTTCGTAGCGCTCCGACATGAGGTTATCGTCCCCTGCGTCGCCTTACCCGACCGGCCCCACTCTTCAAGTTAACGACCGACGCATGGCTCATCAAGGGGGTTGGGCTGCTGGATACCGTTCCGGACCTAAGCAGATGCCCGTGCCGCCGAATCTCTATCGCGAGGCCCTTTGGCGAAAACAGGCCAAACACAACAGGCCGACAAGAAGAACCCCGGTGGAAGGCTCCGGAACGGCGGCCACGGCCATGCCTTCTGGAGCGAGCGTCTCGGGGGCGACGTAATAGCGCGACGTGCGTCCCCAGTTGCCCGCGAGAATGGCGGCGTCTTTCGGACTGACGAGGTCGTCGCCGTCGAAATCGCCCATTGCCCAGGTGGCGTTTCCCATTCCCCAATGATTAGCCAAGGCCACGGTATCGAACTCGTTGACGATTCCGTCGCCCGTGGCGTCGCCGGGGATGAACAGCGGCGCTTCGGCATAGGCACGATTCACATAATAGGTGGTGCCGGTTTGCCACCAGGTGAACTCCATGCGACTTCCGCCGCCGAAACTGATGTCGGCCCAGGTTTGGATGGACGGCTTATTGGGGTCGAGATAGCCAATCTGGAGGGGCGTTTCGCCCAGGCTCCACAATCCATCGCCATCGAGATCGTCGAAGGCGAGTCCGGTCAGCGTCACGGCATGACCCTCGGTGCCGAGGACCTTGGGCTGGATTCCCAGCGTGATGTCGGCCATTTCGGACATCGCGTCCCAAAGGAAGTCCCATCGCGGATACTTGGCTTCGACAAACGAGCCGCCCAGCCAGTTTCGAGGATCCGCGAAAGCCTGGCCTCTCAGCGCGGTGGTGCCGGGGGCGAAGTCCTCGAACCAATGATAAGTCTGCTCCCAAATCTGCTGCGGCAAGCCCGAGTTGCCCGAACCGTAGATTCCCGGTCGCGCGATGCCCTGGTCGTTCGTCCAGCCGAACGCCATCAAGTCGCGAGCCGTGACCAACTCGGAGTATTCGATCGCCTTGTTGCCACTGTCGTCGGGCAGCAACTGGGTGTCGCCGTAAATGCCCGGATATTGATTCCAGAGAAACGCGAAGGAATTGACGTTGGCGGCGGCCGAACAGATGCCCTGGCTCGTATTCCAGACGTTGCCCATCTTGCTGAAGTTCTTCTCGAAAACGACCACCTCGGCCTGAAGCGACGGGGCGGCCAGGACGAGGACCGACAAGAGGGCAAGCAGTAGAACGATCCCGCGTCGAGCACGACGTCGCGTGGTGCGCGACTCATGCCCCGAGTCGATTTTGGCGGTCGAATAAGCCATGGCGCCAACCCGGTCCAACGAAGAGCAACAAGGGGAGCTTCCCCACTGCCGGCAAGCGAATCCACGGCAGCCCGCAATTCCTCCATTCCAATCTTTACCATACTCGGAAGCCCGTTTCTTGTCAAAGACTTGGCAGGCGCGAGCACGGGTGGGCCGTGCCGAAATCGTTGAGAAGCCCGAAGAACTCGCAACGGCGGCATATCCGTTCGTGAGAGTCAGGAGGGAAGACTCTTTGGCGGTCACAAGGGGATATCATCCGTCAGGGGGGGATGGCTTGACGATCCGTTCGTCGAACGAGGCCGCAATTTGGTGGTTGGGCGGGACGGTCAGAAAATCTTCTTCGTCCCACGGGCCGTTGACCAGCCGCTCCAGGAGAACGAGGTTTCCCTGAAGCTTCTCGAACTTCCATCCGCGCGAGGCCGCCTCGTCGCGGGCTTGCCGTTCGAACCGCTCGTCCGGTTCGATCCCGGTCTCGATGAACGTGACTTGGCCGTAGTTGTGCGTCAGGTCGGTCAACTGTTGGCTGAGGAACTGGGCGTTGTCCTCGCCGTAGCGGGCGACCATTTCCTCGTAGGAGAGAACCAGCCCGCTTTTCGACTGGATCGACTCGGGCACGTACTGGCTCAACGCACTGC
>DOEZ01000491.1 GCA_003532715.1 Planctomycetaceae bacterium | reverse complement strand
ACGCACACCAACCCGAAGCGCAAGCGAGAGGAGCGGCTGTCTTCCTCTCGCTTGCGCTTCGGGTTAGTGTGCATGCCCATGGTCTCGCGTGAGAACCAAGCTATTCCTTGTCCGTCGCGCCGAACATGGGGCGAAACAGGAAGTGCTGTTCGCGAACGTCGGCTTCGATCTGTTTGTGGTACTGTTCCTGCGCGGCCTGTTCGGCGCGGTCCAAGTATTGCTTGGCCTCCTCGTCGCGTCCCAGCCGCTGGCTGACGGCGGCCAACCCTTCCCAGGCGGGAATGAACTTTTTGTCCTTGATGAGACACTGTCGAAACTGGCGGCCGGCTTCTTCCGGAAAGCCCAAGGCGAGCAATTCGTGTCCCTGTTTGAAGAACTCGTCCAAATCGCCGCCTTGCGGCTCGACGCGAGGCCGAAAAGCGTGTTCCAATCGGACCGTGATGATCGAACAGGGCATTTCACTGGCGAGCTTTCTGGCCAGCCCGCCCATCAACATCCGCGCGAGCCCCTTGCGGCCCGCCGATCCCATCACCAGCAGGTCGGCCTCGATCTCGTCGACGACCTTGAGAATCTCCTCGTGCGGATTCCCCTTTCGAATGAGTTTGGTCCAACGCACCCCGTGCAGGTCGAAGTCGCGAGCGTAGTGATCCATCAAGACCGACTCGGGTTCGACGCCCGCGCGCCGCGCCTCGGCCGCGATCTTCTCCATGTCGTGGGCGCTGCTCGAACAAGGAGCCACCGTGAGCAAGGTAAGGTTCGCGTCGAAACAACGCGCAACGTGGATCACGTTTCGCAGCGAGCGGCCCGATGCCTCCGAGAAATCGACCGGGCACAAAACGTTCTTGATGGGAAGCGAGGAGCCGGGCTTCACGAGCCAAACGGGCTTCGTCGCATTGCGGCGGACTTCGGCCGCCGTGGTTCCCAGTGCGTTTTGCGACTTCTCCCTCGCGCCCAAAATGATCGCGTTGACGTCCTTCTGATTCGCGTGCTGAAGGATGAGGTCGTAAGGGATGCCGAAATCGACCACCGTTTGGACCTTGTCGATTCCCCCCGCCCGAACACGTTCCACGGCCTCCTGCAACTCCATCTCGACGTCGGTGCGGATCATCGCGATGGCGTCGGAGTATCTTTCGGACACGCCGGGAACGACGTGCAGAAGGATAATCTCGGAAGAAAAATGTTTCGCGACGAAGACCGCCGTGTCGAGAACCTCGGGAGCCGTGGGGCCGAATTCGACCCCCACCAGGATCTTTTCCAGCAGCTTCATGGCTTGGTCTCCTTCCGGGCCTCGAGACGATCACTCCGCCGGCTCGAATCGTGTACGTCGCGCAATTGGTGTGGTTCGCTCCACTCGACCCACCCTACAGCGTTCGACCCACCCGACGGGTTGGCGAACGACTCGTGCCGGCGTCCCACGGAATTATATCGTTTTTCCGCGATTCGACGAAAGCCCTTTTCGGCCAAAACCTCGCGAACCGCGCCCGATCCGGTCATCCGGCGGGGGGAAGGCTCAGTTGGCCGGCACCGCCGGAATCATGCCCATCAGGAAGACCATGGCGAAGATGCCGACGGTCTCGACGATGCCCATGGCGATGATGATGAACGCGAGTCCCTTTCCCTCGCCTTCGCTCAGCGCGCGAATTCCGGCGCCGCCGATGAGGCCCTGCATCCACGCCGAGAACATTTCGGCGATGCCGGTGGCCAGCCCGACGCCCATGAGCAACCCGGCGTCGGCGACCGCGACGTCCACGTTGTTGAAGACGCTGCGCATGTTGTTCATGACGATCATGGCATAGAGCGTCTGGCTGATGGGCATGCCGACGAGGATGATATAGGTGAAGCTCGGCGCGCGTCCCGCGCGTGCCTCCTTGGCCCAGGCGCCGGCGGCGGCCTGACCGGCGATGCCGATGCCGATGGCGCTTCCCAGGGCCGCCATGCCGAGGCTCATGACGCTGCCGGCCTCTCCGAGAAACCGCCAAATCGTGTCGGCCGCCGCGAAAAGGACGGGCATGGCATCGGCGAACGTGGAAACAAGAAAGTCCTGACTCATGGTTTATGCTCCTGTGTCACTCTTTGAAGGAAGGGTTGGTAAGGGTAGCCGATCCACTGCATGCCCAGGTTGTTCGAGAACTCGAGCATGTTGAGCCGCACGCCGTGCGCGAACATGGCGATCAACGCCAGGCCGAGATTCAGCCCGTGGCCGAACAGCAAAATCACCACGGTCAGCGGCCAGAATTCCATGCCCAACGCCATGTCGTTGAAACTGACCGCCAAGACGCTGCTGGCCAGCCCCACGGCCATCAAACGCACGTAACTGATCACGTCCGAAAACGCCGAAAGCATCGAAAGCGGAAACGCGGCCAGGCCCAGCCCGATCATCTTGACCGGATTGCGGCTCGGAGCGGCGAATCCAATGGCCAGTGTTGCGCCGGTCAGCAGCAAATAGGGCCACGGGGTCTCCCAGTTCATGGGCTCGTTCAAAACAAACATCCGCACCACCCCGTACATCCCCCAGATGAACGCCGCCCAGCCGAGCTTGTTCAAGAAGCGGAGATCGGGATAATGGCGCACCGCCTGCCAGCACTGCGCGAGACTCAAGTGGATCGCGCCGATCGTGAAGCTCAGGCTCATCATGAACGTCCGCGACTCCTCACTCAGATCGATCGGAATCGGCGGCTTGTAGGGCGTGAACCCGAAAAACGTCCCCGTCGCCGCGCCCCAGATCAACGACACGGCGCCGACGATCATGAGAAGGTGGGCGAAACCCGCGCCGATCATGCTCGAAATGCGACGG
>DOEZ01000058.1 GCA_003532715.1 Planctomycetaceae bacterium | reverse complement strand
CATTCAGGGGCGGCCTCACAGAGATATGAAGTCCTTCAGCAGTTGTCCGATTTTGCCATCTCAATCAAAACACCGAGAACCCGTCGAAACGACCGCTTTCTCGCACGCCCCGCCCACCCTTCTGCCGGGGGACGCATTCTCCGTAGCCTGACCCCCGGTCGCCTCACCTCCCAAGTTCGCCAACCGCTACCGCTGCTTGATGTGCGAAAACACAGCCCCGGCAACCAGCAGACAACATCGTTGCCTTGTGGCACAGGTAAAGCAACGCACGAGGAACATGTATTGGGCGACCGGACTCTCCAGAATGCCATCACGGTGCTGTGGTGTCACGCGCCCGCTTGACCCAGATTGTCACATTAAAGTCCCCCAATAGAGGCAGTCTTGGAGACCAGAATCGTGCCCGAGAATGCGGTGGTTTTAGGACCTACCCTTGTGAGAGAAGAAAGCGATGGCCGTGAAGAGAAGTTTGGATGGCATGCTGTCGAATCGACACTGAGTCAGGTTCGTCGTGGCAGGCCAACAAACAGGAGGTACTTATGGGAACGTGGTCGAAGCAATTCCGATTCATCATCGCGGTTTGCGCGCTACTGGGGGCTGACGCCGCCAAAGCGGCTGATGCGGCGCCGGAGAAAGCGGCGGCACAACCCAAGACAGTCGCAGCCGTGCCCAAAACAGACAATGAGGCCGACGAGAATCCGTCGCCGCCTGCGCGTACGACCGAGCGTCCGGCGTATCCACTGGTGATTCGTATGGACCATAGCGCGCTCGAGCCCTTGGAGGCTCGCGAAATCAACCACCACGGCCGCATCGACACTGTGGTATTGGGGACGCACGCCGTGGGCGAAAGCCACACGCAGGGGGCGATTTCCGTGCTGATAATTCCCGACCGCGACGACGCCTCCTTTGACCTCAGTTTCCAAGGACGGACCCATGCGCGCACGGTGGGCACCAACGGACCGGCTCTGATCTACAGTCACACCGACACCGATTTCGTCTGCACGCGACAGATATCCTTTGATCCGCGCCAGGGGTTTGTTGCCGTTGCCAGCACGGTCGTCGCCGATACACAACTTGTTTACGACGGTTTCGGGTCGTCTCGCGGGCGCCTGGGCCATCGGCTCATCAGCCGCGTGGCCGGGCGGCGCGCCGGCGAGTGCCAGGAAGTGGCACGGCAAATCGCATCGCGGGAAACCGAGCACAAGTTGCTGCAAGGCTTCGATAAACTGCTGAATACCCAATTGACCGCCATGAATCAGCGAATAAACCTCGCGCGGTACGTGAATCTATTCATGGGTGAGGCTGCCGCGATGCAGCTTTCCGCCCGGTCGTCGAAGGACTGTATCTATGTCGGCGTCGGCCACGAAGGGGGGCCCTCGCGACTGACCGCCATCCCGCCGCGCCGCGCCGCGGTGGCGCCCATCGAGATCGGGATCCACTCAACGATGCTTGGCGGGCAGGTGGCCAAGCTCCTCAGCCTTTTCGGAAACGATATGGTATTGCCGCAAGCCTCGCGACAGGAAATCCTGCGGGCCCTTTCGATTCCCGACGAGGAATCCGCGAGGATCATAGACGTCCGCGTCGATCACGGGTGGTTTGTCCTTGGTCTGCAAAATGAGACGCCGGCGAGTTCTCCGACCGCGACCATGCCGCAAGCAACGTCGGACTCCACGAGCGAATGAGAGGAATATCACCTCGACTCGATGGAGGATCCCGCGCACCCCGCCTACCCGGTGGGCCTGGAAGACTACGACCTACTGCGCGGCGACCCCGAGGAGCAGGCGACGGCCAGGCAGCGGACCCCCGGTGTGCTCCTGCCGGAGTCCGACCCGGTCTACGGAGCCCAGAGGCCGCTGTTGAAACATTGGACGCAGGGATGAGCGGTGGCTCGTTTTGCGGCCCCACGGCCAGAGGTATCGCGGCCGTCCCGACCTCATTCCGAGATGGGGATGGTTTGATGGGGCTTTCAGAAAACGGTTGGCTTGACGCGGCCGGATACGGACGAGAGCTCGCCCGTCTCGCTGACCAGCTTCTCGACCGGCGTCCGAACCAAGCTCGATGCGGCCGTTGCCGCGCACACTGCCCAAGCCGCCGTCCACTCCAAAGACTTGTCCGGTCACCCAGCTATTCGAGCGATCCAAGAGCCAGGCAATCATGGAAGCTACATCCTCTGGCTCACCGAGTCGCCCCAGGGCATGCATCGCCACCGAGGCCGCCGATGCCATGTTCTTCTCCCACAGAAGCCGTGTCAGGTTAACTCGCAACGGAGATTGGCTCAGAAGCACCTAGAAACCGGTTGTTGCCAAACCTGCGACCGAACGGATGAGTTCAGGCGCGTTGCCCGCCTGAACTCAGCTTAGGATTACGAAAATCGTCGCGGCGGGCAACGTCGCCTGCAACGACTGGTTCAGCGATTAACAGCCGCCCTTCTTTCCGCCCTTTTTCGAACCAGCGGGTTTACTTTTTCCTTTCCCTTTTCCTCCGCCGTGCCCATCTTTCGGTCCTTCGCCCTTTGGGCCTTTTCCATCTTTATTTGGCATAGTTATCACCTCCTTTCTTTGTATGTTTGTGGTTTACTATCGCAGCCGAACAGGTATTCGACCGCCGAAGTGCGGTAAAACTCCACCGCATTTTCGCAGCCGAGCATGGCGTCGCCAGTCAATCTCTCCGCAGACAGCGATTTGACTCGGTGACTACAGCGATTCACGTGTCACCAATCCTTCCTTTCTCGGAATGCGAGGGTGGCCTTCTCCGCCCGGTTGCCCTATTGATGTCTCAGATTGTTCGCGGGCACCCTTTCACCGCCGACGCCATGGGGCGCCGTGACGCCCTGCGTATGATCAAACGCCGATGCAAGTCGATCGGCTTTCCTGCAAGAGTATGCTGCCACACCTTCCGAGCGACCGGCATCACTGCCTACCTCGACAATGGACACACCCTCGAACACGCCCAGGCTATCGCTGCTCACGAATCCCCGCGGACGACCAAGCTCTACGACCGGACGGCGAACGAGATCACGCTCGATGAGATTGA
>DOEZ01000592.1 GCA_003532715.1 Planctomycetaceae bacterium | reverse complement strand
CAAGCCCGTGACGCTCACTTCGCTGGCCGGCAAGGTGGTCGTGCTCGATTTCTGGGCGACGTGGTGCGAGCCGTGTCGCCAGACGCTGCCCGAGTTCCAGAAACTCTACGAGCAGTACAAAGACAACGACAAGGTCGCGATGCTGGCCGTCAGCGTCGACAATCCGGACGTTCCCAATGCGGAGCTCGAAAAGCTGTTCGAGAGCCTCGGCGTGAAGGTGCCCATCTATCGCGACCTGGAACGCCACGCCGCTTCGGCCTTCGACGTGACCGCCATCCCTACCACGGTCTTACTGGGTCCGACGGGCATAGTTCAAGCCCACGAGCAGGTCGGCGATCCACGCCTCGTCTCGGAGCTGCGGCAAAGCATCGACAAGCTGCTCGCCGGGGGCGACGTCTTTCCGGAACGCCTGGCGGCCTTCAACGAGATCATGACGGAGGTCCGAAAGTCTTTCGACGAGATGATCCGGCGCGACCTGTTCGTCAGCCCGATGGATTTGCAGCAGGAGGCCATTCGGTCGGAAATCGCCGAAAAGAGTCAGTCGGCCGTCGTGCGGCTGGCCCCGGTGTGGACCTGCGACGAAGTTGAGGCCCCCGGCAATATCCTGCCGGTGGTCGATTCCGACGGGCGAATCCGGTTTTTCGTAACCAACGCGGGCCGTCAGATCGCCGAACTCGACGCCGGCGGCAAGGTGCTCGCGCGGCACGATTTGCCGTTGCCCGAGGGAGAAGGCGTGAGCTTCGTGCGAACCGCGAGGGGCGGCGACGGACGGCAGTACTTCGCCGGCGCGATTCCCGGCGGTCAACAGGTGTACGTCTTCGACGAGCAATGGAAGCCCGTCATGCAGTTTCCCGCCGACGTGCCCAAAGAACCCCACGCGGGCATCGGCGACGTGCAGTTGGCCGACCTGGACGGCGACGACACGATCGACATCTTCGTTGGCTATCGAGGGCTCGTCGGGGTGAAGGCCGTTTCGCTCGACGGCCAGATCCGCTGGGCTGAACGATCGTTTGCCGACGTGTTCAAGATGGCCGTCGGCGAGGCGGGCGGTGGCCGACGACACCTTTTCTGCACCAACAGCCAATTCACGCTCGCCGCGATGGACGGCGACGGCAAGGTGGTCGGCCGCACCGAAATCCCCAACCGGCTGCTCTACTGGATTGCCGCGGCCGATCTGCGGGGCGACGGCCGGACCCAGCTTTGTGGCCTGGCGACGCCGCAACTCGGCGAGAATCTGGCCGTCGGGCTCACGCCCGAGGGCGAAATCGCCTGGAACTACGAGTTGCCGCGAGGCATACCCGGCGCCCTGGTCGATCTGGTCGTTCCCGCCCGGTTGCGTCCCAATGAGCCCGGCCAGTGGATCCTGGTCGGATCCGACGGATCGCTTCACATCGTCGCCGCCGACGGGCGTCCGATCGATCGGTTCAACTATGGGCAGCGGATCATGGGGGTAGCGTTTGCCCAACTCGACGGGAAGCCGGTTCTGGTGGTTTCGACGAACGAGAAGATCGAGGCGTGGAGCGTCGCCTGGCCGGGAAATTGAGCTCGAATTATTCACCAGCCCACACTAGCCCGAAGCACAGAGTGCCACTGGCCGAGTGTCGAGTGCCAGTCTACGCCGTGAACCGAATCTCCCGGCGATTTGACCCGGATTATTGCCAGCGTTCGGGATGTGCGGCGCACGATGTCGTTGCGAATCGGCTCATCCCGCAGGGATGAAAGCAATTAGCCCCGCGGTCGCGCAGCGACCCGGGGTTGATAGTCTAGGGAAACGTCGCCGACCCCGGAGGGGTCGAAGCTGTGTCAGGCCAAACGTCGCGTGACCGGTGCCTCATGCGTTGGCTCGTTCTGCGACCCCTCCGGGGTCGGCGTCCTTTCTTCATTATTCCCGGAGGTGGCGCTTCGCTTACCTCCGGCTAATTGCTTTGACTCCTTCGGAGTCGGGTCGCGCCATCCGATTCGTGTTTCGTCACCTGGTTCGTGCTTCACGATCGAGATCATGTTTCGTCAATGCGTGACGCCACAATGGCATAAATCTTGGTCCGTAAGCCGCTGAGTGACAAGAATAAACGCCCTGAATGGTTCACGGCGTACGTGCGGCTGCTTGCGAAGCGGCCGCCGATCACGACGCCGAGCGGTCAACGCCCAGCCATCAGCAGATCCACGGCCAGCTCGGCCCGGCCCAGATCTCCGGCATCTCGCCGATTCGCCGGCCGCCGGGCGACCATGCTCGACCCGCCGGCGTTTCGGTTCAATAGGCCCGCCGGTTCAATCGCTGGGCCGTACTCCTCGGCCAAGGCAGCAGCCAAAGCGGCAGCCGACGATTCGGCCAACGTCTCGATCAGCACATTAGGCGAGCGGAGGGCGTAAGCCCTCTGTTGTGTACCAACTCGCTCCCCCTGCCGCGTCCGAATTCCGCCCAACCGCTCGACCGGCTGAATCGGCTGACGCGCCGGGGCGGCGTTACCAACCGGCAACGGCCCAACAAACGGACTCACATCAACAACAACCGGCCCGACCGTCGACAATGGCTCGATTGGCTCCGAAGGCTCGCTCGGCGTCGCTTCGCCCGGCGGCGGAAGCGTCATCCCAAAATGAGCCGCCAAAATGGCCGCGTCGATTGCGTTGACTACGCCATCGTTGTTGAAATCACCATCGGCCCAACTCATGCCCGACTTGCCCCAGTTGCTCGCCAGGATCTTGGCGTCTTGCGCGTCGACCGCACCGTTGCCGTCGGCGTCGCCAGGCAGCCTATCGGTAATCTTGACGACGAACCCGTCATACGACCCGCCATACGATGTATCCCAGCCGCCGGAGACCCAGCCGCTCGATTCGGT
>DOEZ01000378.1 GCA_003532715.1 Planctomycetaceae bacterium | reverse complement strand
GCCTGCCCAAACGGTCCACGCGATCGAGGAAAAATGGTATCAATCCATGCCCGATCCTCGCTTGCCGAAGACGCAAATCAGCCAGGACACCCAATAGTCCTGTCTTTCCTATCCTCACAGGGAGAGCGGCCGTCAGTATCCGCAAATCCTCCCCAATCCACCAATTCGATTGCAGCCGTCGCCGTCCGGCGGTCGATCAGTCAGTAGATGCACTGCGAGTGTATGCGCTTCGGATACTGTTGTGGGAGCAGGGAGGGACTGACAAGGTGCGAAAGCCGTTGATCGGATTGACGTTGGTGGCGGCCTGGATCCTGGCCGCAACATTCTGTCCGGCGCAGTCGCCCAGATTCCAGGATAGGACTGCCGGGGCGGCCGCCAAGCCGTCGGGGCTCGGCGCAATGGGCGACTCGTTGACGTCGGGTTTCAAGAAGGGACTCGACGCGCTGGGCAAACCGTTTGAGGCCCTCAACTCCAAGGATGCGCCGCCCGACCCGACGAGTCTGAATTCGCAGTCGAAGCCGAGCGCCGATCTCCATCTGGCCGTGGGCCGAAGCCAGGAAGAGAAGGGGCTGTCCGGCCAGGCCGAGGAGAGCTATCGAAAGGCGATCGATTCGTCGCCCAATCATCTGGGCGCCATGTTGGCCTACGGACGGTTTCTTGCTCGGCGTGGACGTCTCGACGAGGCTGTCGAGATTTACCAGAAAGCCGTCAAGGCCCATCCGAAAGACCCACGCCCCTATAACGACCTGGGGCTGTGCCTCGCATCGCACGGCATGTTCGACCAATCGCTCGCGGTTCTCGAACGGGCCGTTCAACTGGAACCAAAACGGGCCGTCTATCGAAACAACGCGGCAACCGTGCTGGTCGAGATTGGCAACCATCGCGCGGCGTTCGGGCATCTCCGCGCCGTCCACGACGAAGCCACCGCCTACTACAATCTGGGCTACCTGCTGCAGAAGCAAGGAAACACCGATGCCGCGCTGCGCCACTTCGCTGCCGCGATCGAACGCAACCCCGCGATGAACGAAGCCCGCGCCTGGTTCGAGCACCTTGAGCACGCGGGTTCCGAAGCCCAATCGGCCACCCAGATCGCCCGCCGCCCCGAGGCGCCCAGCCGATGGGAAACGCCCGTGCAGGCGCGACGCCAAGGTTCGATCGAAATTGGTCCGCTCACGCCCTCGGCCGGCGGGCCGCCGTCGAGCATGAACTGGCAAACAGCGACACCGACGCCGACGCCAACACCGACGCCAACACCGACGCCGTCCGCGCCGTCCGATCCATCGCGTGGGGCGCTCTGGTTGAACGGATCGGCCCGGTCGAACGAAACAGCCTGGTCGAACGAAACCGCCTGGTCGAACGGTGCCGCGAGCAATCCGTCATCCTCGCTCCAACAGCCATCCGGCGCGACGGCGCCGGCGCCGCAGGGGAGTACCCCGCGCTATTCGCCGCTCTCGCCCGAATGGAGTGGAGCGAATGCCCAAGTGGCCGACCGTCGGTCCGACGTGATGCCGTCGAACGCCTCGCCGCGACCGGTGAATGGACCGCCGACCACGGCCAGCCCGGCCTTTCCCGCGCCGGCCGCGTCGAGCGCCGAACCGCGCGCGACGTCGTCGCCTCAGGGAGTCCATGCATCGGCCGACCCTCGCTGGGGCTCGCTTTTCGAGTACTCGTCCCGCGGCGAAGCAGTCCCGACACGGCCATCGAACCCGCCCGCCAGCACCGCCGTGTCCGGCGCGCGAAGCACGAACGTGGTCTATCCACTTCCGGCAGTCGACTGATCGACCAATTCCCATATAGCACGGCCGCCCCCGGCTGTGAAGCCACGCTCGCCGCGAATCACTCCTTGCTGGCTTGCCGAGTATCTCGCGGGTGCCATGAACGGCTTGCCCATCCTTGCCGGCTTGCACCAGCTTGCGGCCTGCCCTGCCAGTGAGCCTTCACGGGCGTCACTGCCGGCCTGCCCATCCTTGCCGCCCTTGCCAAACGGGTTTGCACGACCTCGCAGTTCGTCTTGTCACGGGCTTCCCCGAGGGTGCCAACTCGGCCCGCAATCCCGATCGTGATCAACTCTGCCCGATCCGACATAATGCAGGCAAATGGTCCTGACTCGGCTGCAACTTGCCCCGGTTGCGGCTAAAAACCCATGCCGCGACGCCCGAAAAGCCCGATCGGTCAGTTCGTGTCATCAAACCGATTCCCACTTGATGGCGAACGCTGAACGGCTAGACTATAACACGTTCCCGCTCGCTTCCGTTATCATGACACGGTCGCTATCAGAAAGGGCCCATCCCATGAGTCATTCCCCGCGAGGCAGAGTTTTCACGTTGGTTTTGTGCGTGGTGGCGACGCCATGGACGCTTTGCTCGGCAGCGCCCGAGGCCGTTGCCGACGATGGGGCTCAGCAGGTCGAAGAGCTACTCGACCGGATCGAAAATGCATGGGAAAACCACGACGCCGCGGCCCTGGAACGGTCCGTTTCCGATCGCGGATTTCTGGCCGTGATATCGCGGCCGTCCGACGCGGCCAGCGCTTGGGTTGGCGGCAAGAAAGAAATGCTCGGC
>DOEZ01000459.1 GCA_003532715.1 Planctomycetaceae bacterium | reverse complement strand
GTATTCACCGACGACGCCGACCCCAGCGAGGATTAGGCCGGAGAAAAAGGTAATCACGAGCATCGTCGACGTGTAACCCGCCACGGTTATACCCCCGACCATCCATCGACCAAACAGCCAAATCGCCAAGGCGAAAGCAAGTCCGGCTGCCAGGAAGCCGATTAGGCTGAAGAGCTTCAGAGGCGCCGTTGACGCATGAATAATGCCGTCGAACGTGTGTGTGACAAGTCGCAGAAGACTATAGCCGCTTTTCCCGTGCGGTCGTGGGTGGTGGTCGACTGGCACGGTCATGACATTGCGAGTTATCTGAACGATCAAAGGCCCAAGCAGCGGTCGCGACGTCCGATAGCGAACCAGTGTTTCGACAAGCTCTCGCCGCATAATTCGAAAGCTCGTGGTCCGGATTCCGGGCGGCTTATTGTATGCTTTTTGCATAATCCAACCGACCACACGGCTTCCCAGATTCCGCCACCACGAGTGCCGTTTTCCTTCGTAGGCGCCAAACACGCAAAGAATGTCGGGATTCTCACGCATTGCGCGGACAAGCTTCGGCAGTTCCTCGGGCGGGTGCTGCAAGTCGTCGTCCATGGTGATGACATAGTCTCCCCGAGCCTGCTCGAAACCACAGAGGATCGCGCGAAACTGGCCGACGTTGAAAAGCATGTCGAAACCGCGGACCCAGGCGAATTGCTCCGCGACAACTTGGATGGCCGGCCAGGTCACGTTGTCGGGCGAGGCGTCGTTGACCAGAATGAGCTCAAACGGCTCGCCGAGCGATCCCATCGTCGCTTCAATGCGATTGACCAGTTCCTCGATCCAAGATCCGCTTTTCCAACATGGAATGACGATAGAACACACAACGCTTCTTGAGTCGCTGGTCGATTGAGAAGTCTTCATGTCAAACCATCACTTGTGACTGAAACGCTGGGAGTTGCAGTACCAGTTGTTTCAGACATGTCTGAAGCTTTGCGCCCCATGGGCTCAATAGGCGATGTTGGCGTCCGCACAGTACAGCCAACACCGAAGACAATTAGTCCCGTCACAACGATCGCGACACCAGCACACTTTCGCATGTCCATTGTTTCCTTGAGAAATGTGTGTGACAATATCAGCACAAATACATAATTCAATGCTGTCATAGTGTAAAGTACCGAGAACTCTACCTTTGTAGCAGCCAGAACTGATAGCGGTGGGCCGGCAAAAAACGCCATGCATCCAAATATGAAGCAGGGATCGGCAAGCTTCCTTTGTAGTGATTTCCGTTTCACCGCCGTCTTCTTGAACAGCAATTGCCCGACAGCAGTCAATAATGAGACGAAGACCAGAATAAGCAAGTATCCGGTGTATTGCATCATCTCCCAGCACCTTCGTCCTTGCGATGTCGTGAACTAGCAATGCATGCCACTCCCAGCGTAATTATAAGCGTACCTATAAGGCACATGTGTGAGAAATACTCCCCAAAAACATAAATACCGATGAAAAACGCGACCGGATAATTGATACTCATTAGAGGATACGCGTACGACAACTGGTATCGCTTTCCTACCATAAGCCAGACGACGGCTCGTCCCGCATACACAACAAGCAGTGCAGCAAGCGTACCCATAACAATGGCGATATCATCGACGTTCCGTCCGATTACCTTGATCGCCAGCGCGCCGGTTAGGTTCAGAACCAGAAGTAAGGCAACGAAAACAGCTATCATGGTGTCAGCTTAGCTCACGACGATTCGTTCTTGGATTGACTCTAGGCGTCCTCTGTAGCTACGCTTCATTCGATCACGATAGAAGTAGACGCCTGAGCGTCGCAATCTGCATTTTTCCAACGGGTCTCGGCGCGAAAGGGAAAGGTGTTGAAAAAGCGTCGCGCTTTCCTGAAGACCAGGGGATTCAGAAGGATCTTACCGAGCGGCACTGGAACCTCCGTCGTCTGTGCATTCTGCACCCTAGTGACTCGGACCGGCGTATACGGCATCTGGGTTCTCCTTGATCCGTTTTCTGTGCCTGACCAAAAACGTTAGGCGGCGCAGCATCCACATTGGGATGCGCCAGTGGCGAATCAGAGAGGGCAGATGCAACAACAGGTGATGCACCATCTCTCTACGGACCTTCTGCCGCGCTTTCAGTGCGGCAAACGCATGTTCCTCCCTCGATGTCGGCGGCCGATTTGCCTGCTCGATTGTGAAGCGTGATAAATACTGTATGCGGAATCGGGAATCGTACGTGAATACGTGGCCCTCACTTTCGATCGTTTCATTTGAACAACGAATCAGTACACACAGATTCCTCCTAATTCGATCTTGGGGATAGTCGGTTACCAGGTTGCCAACGCTGAAGTAAACCGTTGTGTTTCCAACCTGCTCGACGGACTGGATGACATGAGGGTGGGACCCCACGATTAGATCGACACCACATGCCACGAGGCGTTCTGCAAGGGAGTCCTGCGAGGGAGAGGGCGTCGAAACAAACTCCGTCCCCCAATGCGGATAGGCGACGAGATAGTCGACTTCCTTTCTGGCCTCGCCCAGCCGCTTTGCCAGTTCATCGTGAGCACGATAATCACTTGCAGGCACGTAATAGTAATCCGGCTTGTACCCATACATTGCTGGAATAGTCGAGAAACCGAAGACTCCAATCGTCATCCGGCCGCATCGTGTGTATAGGCAGGGTTTGTCCGCGTGGCCGAACGTATCAATGCCGTTGTCTTCCAGGCTTTTTCGGGTGTAGGTATAAACGTTCGAACCATATTCCATTGAATGGTTATTTGCCAGAGACACTGCTCTGATCCTCGCATCTTGGAGCGATTCAATAACATGCGGTGTCGTCTTCATGGCGGAACAATCTGGTCCAATACGCTTGATCTTCGGGAAGAGGACTGCTTCGAAGTTTGCGACTGCTAAGTGACACTGTTGGCCGATGAGCCACTGAGCAAACCCTTCAAATACCTCTCTGTAGGTGTCTTTGTGCTTTGAGTAGACTCCCATGCCGCACAGCAGCGGCTGATCGCCAAGAATGAGATCGCCTACAAAGGCAAGCTTGTCCTGCATGACTTATCCCACCAATGATGACAACGGCTCTTAGTCGGGCACAGTTCCCATGCCGCGTGCATTTCGAGTCTCGCCGCAGAGACGCTCCCGCTTCGGACACACAGCCAACTACTGTTGTTTTGCACCTGGCACCTGGCGAATAATCCCAAATACGCATTTGTCTATGTACTTGCCTTCATGAAACTCATGCTCCACGAGCGTACCCTCCTTCCGAAAACCGGCCCGCTCATAGAATTGCAGCACGCGTTGATCCGCGGCATTCGCCTTGCACCACACTTTATGGAGGTTCAGAAAGTCGAAGGCGTACTTGACCAGTAACCGCAATGCTTCGGAGCCGATCCCGTGGCCGCGCTGCGCGGGATCGGCGATGAAGACCGACAATCGGGCGTTGCGGTGCCGCTGGTCGATCATGTCGAGCGACACGTTTCCAACGTGCTCGTCGTTTTCGCAGAGACACACGGCAAATACCAACTTGTTTTCGGTCCGCTCCATGTTCTCAAACCACACCGACTGTTGCGATGTGGAAAACGGCACCTGAACGCCGATCTTCTCGTAGATGTCCGGTCGGTGCATCCAAGTCCACGTTCGTTCCAAGTCCGTGCGCTCCAGCCGGCGCAAATAGACGCGTTCTGAACGAAGCATAGGTCCTCCACTAATTGCGCGACGCAAGTCCCTATCGGTTCCTATTCCACAACCAGGTTCAGGCAGTCGAGAAAACGTGCAGCGATAGTCGTGTACGATTGGCCATCGGGGATATCGAAGGCTGCATATCCAACTGAATTCGCGTTGTTGTCGAACGTATCGACATGGTCGCCCGGTTTGAAGGCCAACTGCATGTTAAACACACTCGGTTCGACGCGCCGGATATCCTCCATCGACGCAAGGCGCGCGAGTCGCCCAGCCTTCGGGCTGCCAAACACGACAGCGCCACAGGGTGTCACTTTGCCCGCGATGGAACACGCCGGACGATTCCCTAGCGCAAGATCGATGACCGCTTCATCCATGTCATAGTTCATCGACCGGCCGATTAGATCCGATATGCCATTGCCCCCCGGTCTTGCTCCCAATGTTTTGAACCAGTTGGAAATGGA
>DOEZ01000241.1 GCA_003532715.1 Planctomycetaceae bacterium | reverse complement strand
GCCGCCGACAGCCTGTTGGGATCGAGACCAGCCTGGCAGATCGGACGCATCGACTTCGGAGCCTCGCGCGAGAAAGGCCGCTTCGCGAGCCGCATCGATGCCGCCGACCGCGTCGAGCAAGCGGCGCGAGGCGCGGCGCGTCTGAAGGTCGCCCGATCGGAGACCGTCGAGCAGCGCGTCGCGAGCGGCGGCATCCATCTTTCGCAAGGCGTGCTCGGCCCACTGGCGCTGGGCAAAAGAATCGGAGCCCAGCAAGCCAACCAGAGCATGCGGCTCACGGTCGCGCGGCGCCGCCTCGGAAGTTGCCGGTTGTGCGAAGGCCGCCTGCGCCATGGCCGCAAGAACGGCCAGCAACAGCCCCAGCCCGCAATGGCCGATCCGGATTGTATGCCGCTTGGGCATCGCGCAGTGCATCCTATCGACCCTTGCGTGTGGAACGAGCGGCGCCGGGACCAACGGGAACCTCGGCTCACGGCGTTTGGTCATCATGGACCATCACATCCCATTATACCGCTATACCGCGAGTTGCTGGCGAACCCCACCCATGGCTGAAGCCCGTCCTCCCCCCTTCGGAGACTCCTGGTCCTTGACCCTTCGGCCTCCGTCGCGATAAACTGGTATGTTTGGATGCAAGGGCCTGATGGGCGTTTGCCGTTGCAACTGCCGGTCTGCCCTTCTTTTGCGCGCGGCGGACGTTAAATCAATCAACTTTTTCCGAGGATCAGTACGGTGCCGGTTACCTGCGTCGTTGGATTGCAGTGGGGCGATGAAGCCAAGGGGAAGATCGTCGATCTTCTGACCGAACAGCATGAAATCGTGGTCCGCTACCAGGGCGGGTCCAACGCGGGCCATACGGTCGTGTTCGGCGGCGAAAGCTTCAAACTCTCGCTCATTCCCAGCGGGATATTCCGCCCCAAGGTCCAGTGCGTCATCGCCGGCGGGGTGGTGCTCAACCCCAAGAGCCTGCTGGCCGAAATCGACCAATTGACCCAGCGGAAGATCCGTGTCGCCGAAAACCTGATCATCAGCGACCGCGCGCACGTCGTCTTTCCTTGGCACATCGAGGAAGACCGGCTGCTCGATCCCCTCTGCGGCGACAGCGAGGCGATCGGCACCACCATGCGCGGCATCGGCCCGTGCTACCGCGACAAGGTGGGTCGCTCGACGGCCGTGCGGTTCGGCGACCTGTATCGCGACGGCTTTCGCCAACGGATCGAGCAGATCGTCGAGGCCAAACGCCGGATTCTCGCCGGGTTGGGCGCGAAGGGCGACGAATTCCAACTCGATGCGGCGGCCATCGCCGACGAATACGCGGGCTATGCCGCGCGGCTCGCGGCCCACGTGGCCGACACGACGGCCTTTTTGCTCAACGCCGTCGAGGCAAACCGGCCGATTCTGTTCGAGGGGGCCCAAGGCGCGTTGCTCGACATCGACCACGGCACGTTTCCCTACGTCACTAGCAGCAACAGTTCGGGCGTGGGCGCGTCGCCCGGCTCCGGCGTGCCGGGCCGGCATATAACCAAGGTAATCGGCATCATCAAGGCGTACACGACGCGCGTCGGCGGCGGCCCGTTTCCCACCGAGCAGGACAACGCGACCGGCCAGCACATTCGCGATCGGGGCAACGAGTACGGCACGGTGACGAAGCGACCCCGCCGTTGCGGCTGGTTCGACGCGGTGGCCGCACGCTACACGGCGCGGCTCAGCGGCGTCGACGTGCTGGCCGTCATGCTTCTGGACGTGTTGGACGAGATGCCCGAGATCAAGATTTGCACGTCCTACGAGCTCGACGGGAAGCGGATTACCGATTTCCCGAGCCACGTGGACGACGTTCGGCGCGTCGTGCCGGTCTACGAGACGTTGCCCGGCTGGCGGCAGAGCACGGTCGCCGTCCGCCGCATGGCCGACTTGCCCGAAAACGCGAAGAAGTATCTTGCCCGGATCGGCGAACTGCTCGCCCGGCCGGTGGCGATCGTGTCGGTGGGCCCCGACCGCGAGCAGACGATTTTGGCGTAGGCGATCATGTCAACTCCATCGACGATCAGCGTCACCGACGACTTCGAGGTTCCGCTCGATCGGCGGCCGCGCCACATTGCCGTCATCATGGACGGCAACGGCCGCTGGGCGCAGCGCCGGGGGCTGCCCCGCATCGAAGGCCACCGCCACGGCGTCGCCTCGGTCCGCCGCGTGGTCGAGGAGTGCAACCGGCTGGGCATCGGGCAACTGACGCTCTACTGCCTTTCGAGCGAAAACTGGAAACGGCCCCAGGGGGAACTCGACTTCCTCATGCACCTGCTCGAACAGTACATGATCGAGCAGCGCGGCGACATCCTGCGGCAAAACCTGCGGATCAGCGTCATCGGCCGGCGCGACGGCATCCCCGACCGCGTTCTCGCGCAGATCGACAAGACGATCGAACTGAGCCGCGCGAACACTGGGCCCATGCTGTGCCTGGCGATCAACTACGGCGCCCGGGCCGAAATGGTCGATGCGGTTCGGGCCATCGCCGAAGAGGTCCGCGACGGCCGCCTCGATCCGAATGACGTTACCGAAGCGACGATTTCCGATCGTCTCTACACGGCCGGCATGCCCGAGCCCGATTTGTTGATCCGAACGGCCGGCGAAATGCGGTTGAGCAATTTTCTCCTTTGGCAAATTAGCTATGCCGAGGTCTGGGTGACCGAGCGAACCTGGCCCGAATTCGACGAGGAACTACTGCGTCAGGCCGTGCGCGACTATGCGCGGCGCGTGCGGCGGTTCGGCGGGTTGGAGGAATAACCATGCTGCGATGGCGACTTTCGCTCGGCGCGGTGCTCATCGCCGTCGTAATCGGGCTGGCCTGGATGGATCATGTCGCATCGCTGCCCGGCGCGTGGCTCATGCCCGTGGCGGTGGTCGTGGCGGTGTTGGCCGGTGGCGAGATGCTCGGCCTGATGCGCGCCGGCGGGCTCGACCCGGTCGGCTGGACCGTCCACGCCGGCAATCTGCTGGTGGTGCTCGCCGCGTGGCTGCCGGCCCTCCTTTGGCGCGTCGAGGGCGAGATGCCCCCGGCATGGCTCGACGGACCCAACGGCAACGGCGCGGGGACCGTCTCGTGGGTCGTGACCGCGCTGGCGGCCGGCGTTTTGCTCGCGTTCTTGGCCGAAATGCGCCGCTTCAAACGGCCGGGCGGGATTACCGCGAACTTGGGCGGCGCGGTTTTGGCCATGGTCTA
>DOEZ01000264.1 GCA_003532715.1 Planctomycetaceae bacterium | reverse complement strand
CATCACCCTGGCGGGATCTTCGCTCCCCAAGTCGGCGATCAACTGTTCGAGGTATCGGTCGGTGCAAGGTTCGCCCATCATGCGGTATTCGCCGCCGTCGGCGTCGCGGCGGCTAACCCGATCGCCGTCGTGGCTGATCTTCATGAGCCGGCCGAATTCCCGAATACACCCCTCCTGTATCAAATCCCCGCAAAGGCGGCTCCGCAGAATCTCGGCCGCCCCGAAGAGCAACACGCCGCGCGGGTTGTACGCCTCCGGCTCGGCGTGCGTCGCGAAGTTGGTTTCCAGCAACGCCTCGTGTTCCGACGAAAGAAGCGACCGGAAATCCTTGCGCGTCATGAATTGCGGCACCTTGAGCAACATGCGGTAGACGTCGCTGGTCGAGCAGCCGAGGTGCTCGGGATCGATGTCGCGGACGTGTTCCAGCGAACTGGCCACCTCGGGACATCGCTGCCGCAAGAGCGCCAGTCCGAGATTGTAGGCCGCCACCTTTTCGTTGAACGTGTGCTTCGCCGCCGCGCTCTTCGCGGCCTTGACGTGACTGTTGGCGATAACAACCTGATAGTCTTGCGGGGCGTCGATAACGCGTTCGACGCGAAACGGCAGATAGGCGACGTTGGCGATCTTCCCTCGTTGGCCGAGGTAGATGGCCGCATGGTCGCCCGCCCCGCCGCGCGAGCCGACGAACCACTCACCCTCGCCGCACAGGTCGATGAACTGCCGGCTGGTCAACTCGAAGTTGTTCAGGGCGATGGCGGCCTGTAGCGTGGCGACGACCAGGGTCGAACTACTGCTGAGCCCGGCGGCCATGGGCACGTTTCCGTGGATTGCCAGGTTCAATCCCCGGATCTGGACGTCCTGGTACTGGTGCTGTAGCCGCAGCATGGCCGCCTTAATGTAGTTGCCCCAGTCGCCTGGCGCGCCGTACAACAGGTTTCGGACCCAGTCGCTGTTGACGAAATTGACCCAGTCGCTCCAGGCGAAACGCCCGATCAGTTCCGAGATGTTGAAGCGGACCGGTTTGAATCGTCGCGGCTGGGTGCTGACGGCGACCACGTTGTTGTCGTCGCGCAATCCGGCCACCGCGATCGTTTCGCGATCGATGGCCAGAAAATTGGTCGAGCCGCCGCGATGGTCGACGTGGCGTCCCATCAGGTTGATTCGGCCCGGGGCGCGAACCAGGCATACCCTCTCGTCAAACCCGAACTTCTTGCCATGGCACGAAAGAACGTCGGCCAAGTCCTTCGCCTTCGTCCGATGGAGTGGTTCGTGTTCGCCGTAGATCCGAGACAGCCATCGACCGAGGCTCGGCTTGTTCGACTCGATCTTGTCGAGCCATTGCCGGACCGTGGCGAACTGGTTTGGTTTCAGACGGGGCCGCGCGCCGGGCGGGGCGGTCTTCGTCCGACCCAGGTTCTTGCGGCGCACGTAGTCGGCGATCGCCAGCAGTTCGTCCGGCGAATTGAAACCCTGAACCCACGTCGTCTCGGCGGCCGGCACCGACCGGACTCGGTATCGCGCCGCGCCGCTTTCGTCGCGAACCGACCCAAGAAGCCGAATGACGTCGGTGATGTAGTATTCACCCTGCGCGTTATCGTTGCGCAGCAGGTTCATACCCGCGTAGAATGCCTCGGCTCGAAAGAGATAAAGGCTCGGGTTCAGGCCGGTACACATCCGCTCGATTTCGCAAGCCGGCCGGCGGAGTCCGTCGATCTCCAGGTGGTAGCGCGACCGCTCGAACAGCCCGAGCAGCATTGCCTCGTCGATCGTCGCGTGCTGCTCGGCCAGTTTCACCAGTTCCGGCACGGCGCGAGCCTGTTTGTCGGGTTTTCGGATGTGCCGCGCCACGACGTCGAGCACTTGTCGGCCCGTCAGGGAGCCGCGCCGCGCGACGCGTTCCATCAGGTCATCGACCAGCGCCTGTTTGGCCAGATCGGCTTGCTCGATAATCCCCAGCGTCTGGCCTTGATCGTCGAGCAACACGCGTCCGCCCGGCGCGTCGCCCGACTTGGGCTTCGGCAGAGTCAGGAGGGCCATGTCGGGCTGTTGCTTGACAAAACCGTCCACGAGCGTTTCGATGGCCACCTCCTCGATGTACTTGTCGCCCATCGAGACGAAAACGTGACCCTCGTAACCCATGTTTTGAAGCGATTCGGCGGCAATACGGCCGGCGTGACCCGTGCCGAGTTGGGGATTCTGGTAGGCGTACATCACGCCCGGATGCTCGGCGTCGACGGCGTCGAGCACTTGTTGGGCTTTGTCGCCGACGACGAGCAGAAACCGGCGGAATCGGTTTTTCTTGAACGCGTTGATTGCCCGATTGATCGCCGGAACTCCGTCGATCTCGAAGCAGACCTTAACCAGGTCGTCGCGGCCCATGCGGGTTCCCTTGCCGGCCGCGAGGATGACGACGATGGTGTCTTCGACTAGCGGTTTGCTTTCGGGCATGGGGCACCGTTGGTCTTCTCGAATCCGCTACGCAAACCACCAATAGAAGGCAATCATGGTGACGATCAGAACCACGGTCAACACGCGGAAATTGCCGATCCCTCGCCAAGCCTCGCCACGAAGCGGCTCGAGGGGCGACTTCCAGACCAGGTCGTTTCTTTCGGGCGACTCGGGCTGCGGGGGCACCAGCAGGGTCATCAGCAGCAACAGGGGCGAACTGAAGCAGTAGAGGAATGCCGGAACGACCACCCAGGGCAGCCATGCTGGAAAGACGAGCGACGGCCCGGCCTTGGCCGTTTCGGACCCGGCAATCGTGCCCGTGGCCAATAGGTCCAGGCCCCCGGCCAGTATCGCCGTCACGGCAACGACGCCCACGACGGTGCCGACCGCGCTGATTTGGAGCACCAGACGGCGCGAGTACGAGCAGAGGACCAGAACGAGCGAGCAGACCACGAAGAGATAGACGGCGGCCAACAAGAACGGAATCTGAAAACCGATATGAGCGGTCCATTGCTCGAAAAACCCGAAAAATGTGAGCAAGAACATGAGTAATCCGAGCAGGGTTCCGAACCAGGCGGTCGTCAACGCCGCCCGGCCGGTGGCCTTCCGCCAAAAGACGCCCCAAAGAAACAGCACGGTGATCGGCGGCGCGATGAAGGCAATCATCTTGTTAATGCCGTCGAAGATGCCGCCGAGTCTTTCGACGTAGGGCGACCAGGCGATGGCCGCCACCATAGCGCAGCCGGTCACGATCCGTCCGATCCCGACGAGTTTGCGGTCCGACGTGTCGGGCCGCCATCGCTTGTACAGGTCGTAGCTGAACAGCGTAGCAATCGAGTTGAGCGCCCCCGAAACGGTGCTCATCAGCGCGGCGAGCAGCGCGGCGGCCACTAGGCCCTTCATGCCGGGTGGAAGCAGACCCCTGATCAGCGTGTCCAACGTGGCCTTTGTGTCCGGAACCGTCAGGCCTTCTGCATTGACCATGGTCGGCAGCGGTCCCAGTTTTCCTTGGTGGATCAGCGCCAGGCAAATAATGCCCGGCAAAACGAAGATGAACACGGGCAGAATCTTGATGAAACCGGCGAACAGCGGGCCGACGCGAGCATGGTTCTCGTCTTTGGCCCCCAACACGCGCTGTACGATCGTCTGGTCCGTACACCAGTACCAGATGCCGATGATCGGGTAACCCAACAAAACGGCGTACCACGGCAAACCCGAGGCGTCGCCATGACCGCGGACGATACTTAAGTGTTTGCCGACATTGTCGGGGATGTCTTTGGCGGGAATGGGGCTCGCGTCCTTCTCGCCGGGCGACGTCGTGGCGAGTTGTTTTGCCTCGGCCATTTCGGCCATGGCCGTTTCGAGTCCATCCCAACCGCCCACGGCGAAAAAGCCAACAACCGCAATGCAGATCGAGCCGATCAGAAGCACGATCGTGTCGAGCGATTCGGTCAACACAACCGCCATCAGGCCGCCGACGATCGTATACAACCCGGCCAGCCCGCCGAGAACGCAAAGCGTGAC